>JAOUHJ010000125.1 GCA_029865225.1 Nitrospira sp. | reverse complement strand
CGACCGATTCCAATTTTCACGGTCTTCCAGCCCGCCTCCTGAAACTCGTCAATTTTCTCCCCCAACCCTTTCATGTCAGCGGAGAGAGGCAGCACGTAGCCCGCTGGGAACTTGTGCAGCTTGAGCCACTCCCCGACCTCGGTGCTCACCCGAAACCCATCTCCCCCTGACGGCAAGGGCGCGACATAGATGACTCCGTAATAAAACCTGGTGAGCTTCTCGAGTTCATCAGCCGCCTCGGACATCGGCTTTCCTCCCGATTCAGGCCCGAGGCCGATTGTGGGCACTCGGCTGGGCGGCGAGATCTCCATGAGCGACGCGAGTTCGATCATGAGAATCGGCTGCCGTTTCTCCCAGACCACGAGATGAGCCTGCCCTTCGGCGTGATCAACTCGTGGACTCTGACCGACACGCACCCGAACGAGTTTGATCCCTTTCGCTGTAGGGATATAGGTCAGAAACGCTCGCCCATCGCCGCCGGTCATCGCGGATGCGACGACCTTCCCATCGATCACAAGATCAAGCGGTTCGCCGCCCAGCGCGCGGCTCGCGACGAGCCCTTTCCCAATCAGCTTGGCTTCAATGGTGACTGCTTGATTCGGTGAGGTGAGCGCATCCTTCACCACGACCGTTGCAGCCGTCTTGTCGGCTGCAACGAGCAGAGTGTGATCGAGGACAAACGCAAAAAGAAGAACAAAGGCGAAAACAATTTTGATAATACGGACGCTGGCTGGTGACCACACAGCCAATCAGTCCCTTCGTTAGGCCTTCAGCGCCGTGAGCACTTCGTCGGCATGCCCATCGACCTTGACCTTCCGGAAAATGGCCTTCACCTTTCCCTCAGGATCGATGACGAACGTGCTCCGTTCGATGCCCCAATACTTCTTGCCGTAGTTGTTCTTTTCTTTATAGACGCCGTAGGCTTTGGAGATCCTAGCATCTTCATCGCTAAGCAACGGAAAGGGCAGTCCGAATTTTTTGATGAACTTCTGGTGAGACTCTTTGCCGTCCAAACTCACACCGACGATCGTGCCGCCTGCCCGTACGATTTGTGACTCGACATCACGAAAATCACACGATTCTTTGGTGCATCCCGGGGTGTCGTCCTTGGGATAGAAGTACAACACGACCTGCTTTCCCTTGAAGCTCTCCAAGGTCACGGTCTTTCCCTGTTGGTCTGGAATCGCGAGTTCCGGTGCCTGGTCCCCGACTGCGAGTGCTTTACTCATACATCCATCCTTGGTGAGGGATTAATAGCCGCCGGGCGTACCGGTCCCGAACGACGATCGCTTCGGTGAATAGGGTTTGAGCTTGGCCTTGTTCTTGTTCTCAGGGTTCCCGTACGGCGACAACGCCGGCGAGTCCCAAATGATCTTATCGCCGGGAGCCAAATCGGCCGCTTCCAAAAAATGTCGGCGCGCGACTTCCATATTACCAAGGGCGTTCAAGGCGAGCGCATAGTTGTAATGAGCTTGACCGGATTCTGGTGCCTCGGCTACGGCCTGCTCAAAATAGCGCTTTGCGTCTTCGTACTGTTGGCTCTGATACGCCTCTGTACCCTGTTCCGTCAACACCGTCGCTTGAGGCTTCACTTCGCCCTCCAGAACCAGCGGAACGAGAGGTTTGCGCTTGTGCGAACAGGCCGTCGTCGCGACCAGCATCAGCACAACCCCCAGAATCACAAACAGTCGAATTGCCTGTTCCATGCCATGCTACCCCTGCCCTAGGACTTCGCCTGCTTGCGCGTTTCTTCCTCAAAGGTCTTTCGATAGAGCACGTCCCACTCAGCACTTCCTTCGACAATGCCTCGCGAATACGACGCCAACTTCGCCGTGACTGTTCGGTCAATCTCCTGTTCCTGCGCCAACTCGACGCCGAGCACTCGTTTGATTTCTTTCAAGACGCGTTCATCCGGGCTGTTGAGCCTCGTCCCGGCATGCTTCTTCACGGCCGTGAGAATCACATGCGAGAGATGGCTGACTTTATCTTCGCTCAGCATTGTCGATCCACCTCAATGGTCACTCGTCACCGGTCAACGGCCGGAGAAATTCTCAGGAACCAATTCGTTGCGAGCCTACTGACCCGTGACCATTGACCTTCACAAAATAATTCCCCGCTCACGGACCAACTTCTGCTTCACCATCTGGAACATCTTCTGATAATCGACTTGCCCCTGCTCGATTTGCTGTTCGTAGGCCTTCAACAGTTGCCGCACTTCCGCATTGACTCGATCCTCCAGCGATAGCTCATGCGTGATCGCCCGATCGAGCGCTTCCACGAACGCCTTGCGGTCGCCCGTCAGTGCCAGGTGCCCTTCCGCTTGGAGATGCCCAGCCAGACTTTCCGCCATGTGCCGTACGCGTTCTTTTGAGAGTCGCATCGTTCTTACGCCGGCTCAAGAAGGATCGTCGAGGTATCCATCACCTGGCGGAGCTGGGTCGCATCGCCGACCACCTTCCCGATGATATTCACCCGGTCTGCAGGAACTGGATCAGCCCCGACACTCATCGGCGTTCTGCCGAAAAAAATGGCCACCACCTGTCCTGCGCCCCACAATGCGATATCGCCGACCTTGACCTGAGTGGTCGCCGTTTCTCGATGATCGCGGATACCGGGCAGCGGGAAATAGAACTCCTCGCCCCACGTGTTGATCGCTGCCTTCACCGGAAGCGCCGCGTAGACTTGATCCGCCGTTTTGGTCTTTCGAAATTCAGCCTCCAACCGCACAGTTCCCACGGTAATGCGAATTCGCTTCGCTGGCTCAGTCATGTCAGGATCGGTCTCAGGCTACACACTCTGCCATAGCTTTGGAATTGTTCTGCGAACTCTAGCTTGTCTCCTATATGAAATCAAGGCTACAATCCGCGACCATGCTCACCTCAAGTTTCATTTTTCTTCCTGGAGTGGGACCTGCCACTGAGCGCCGGTGGTGGAACGAAGGCCTTCTGGACTGGGATACGTTCCTGAACCAAGCGTCCGTCCCTGGTCTCTCCCCAGGCCGCAAGCATTGGTATGGTAGTCAACTCCGTGCTGCGCGGGACCTACTCGACCACGGACAGTTTCATTCGGTGGCAAAGCAACTCCCCCGGCGTGAACAGTGGCGGCTCTATGACACATGTCGTTCCCGCACGGTCTATCTCGACATCGAAACGACCGGCTCCACGCCAGGACCTGGCGACGTCACGGTTGTCGGACTGCATCGGAACGGAACAACCGTCACTCTCGTGCAGGACGAAAATTTGACCTCCGAGCGCATACAAATGGAACTCGATCAAAGCGATCTGCTCGTCACCTTTTTTGGATCGGTCTTCGATGTTCCCTTTCTCCAGGCGACATTCCCGACGCTCCGCTTTCCTCCTTTGCATGTTGATCTCTGTTTCTGCGCAAGACGACTTGCCATGCGCGGAGGGCTGAAGCACATCGAACGGGAACTGGGTATCGATCGAGAAGCGGCTATCAGCGGTCTGAACGGCTTCGATGCCGTCCAGCTCTGGCTTGCCTGGCGCCGAGGTGACGCCATGGCGCGCGAAACGCTCCTGACCTACAACCGGGCGGACACTGAAAACCTAGTCACTCTCGCCGACCGATTATATGGGGATATGAGCTCGCGCTTCGGTCCATCGTCCCTCTCGTCTCCCCTTCAACCGGCCTATTCCCGATGAACGGCTGGATCGGCATCGGTCGCAGCGAGGTAGGCCTGGTCCGTACTGTGAACCAGGATGCGTTCACCGTCGTCGATCAGTATGGAGTCTGGGCCGTCGCGGATGGAATGGGCGGCCACATCGGAGGGGATATCGCCGCTCAAACAGCTATCAAAACTCTCGAATCCCAGGCGGCATCATTGAGCAGATCGCTCTGCGGTGGTCATCCGCCGCCAACCGAGCTGTTGACCACACTGATCGAACGAGCTCACGAAGGCATCCTTGATCGAACCAGATCTGAACCGCGACTGAAAGGGATGGGAACCACGATCGTACTGCTCGCCATTGTTTCCAGTCCCAGTCCCGTGGCGTATCTCGCCCATGTCGGAGACAGCCGCGCCTATCGGCTTCGAGCCGGCTCGCTGACTCCGCTAACACGAGATCATAGTTTGATCGAAAAATACCTGGAGCGTGGGATCCTCACACCCATCACCGCCAAGACTCACCCTGACCGGCACGTCCTGACTCGTGCACTGGGGATCCCTGCCTCGGCCACACCAACCATTGCCGCCTTCCCGATACAGGAAGACGATCTAGTACTGCTCTGCTCCGATGGCCTGACAAAGATGCTAGAGGATGACGACATTCAACGGATCCTTTCCGTTTCAGATGTGGACCCTGCCGACCTATGTCATCGTCTTGTGAATGAAGCGCTCGATCGTGGCGGTGAGGATAATGTCACGGTCGTGGTCGTGGCTCATCGACCGTCCTAGAGCCACACTAGAGCCACATGGCTGTTGACATGTTTCATCAGGCCGTGTACGTTGCTTCGTCGTTTTCCCTTGTCACACCTAATGGAGACCCGTATGCGCCTTCGGGCATCGTTTGTCTGCGTAGCCTTACTCCTGCTTTCGAGTACCACAACATCATCCCTAGCCATCGCATCCGAACCTTCCGACCCGGAAACCGCCATTCGCCAGATGGTACGGGCGAACGCGGAAAAAGATCTCCCAACGCTGTCTCGCCTCATGGCACACGATGCCGATATCGTGAGTTATTCAGTCGGAGGCCGAAAGTACGTCGGCTGGCCGGAGTTTGAGCGTGAAATGCGTGAAGAGTTCCTGAACACCAAGAAGATCGAGATTCCAATCACCGAACTTAAGGTCTGGACCAAGGGGGACATGGCCTGGTTCACGATGGAACTCGACTATACCCGCTATGTCGGCGAGGGGTCAGACGTCAAACGAACCGTCTTGCCCTTGCGGGAAACCGGCGTGCTCGAACGCCGCGCAGGCCGGTGGCAGTTGCTGTCTTGGCACGAATCCTTTCGATCGGCTCAGCTGGGCGGTCCTCTTGCGTCTCCTTCGGCAAGCGCCGGATCACATCGTCTCGTCAGCGATTCCTCCTCGACGGCGATGCCGGATGTGAGTGGAGAGTGGGAAATCCTCGAGGTCGAAGACGAAAAACGATATAAAGCCACCTTGGACAAGAGCGGGAACGGTCCCTACACGCAACACAATGGACGGTTCGTGACCACCTCATTCGCGGAACGGCTCTGGCAGGGTACGTGGCAGCAGCCTGGCAATGATCGCGAAGGCGGGTTTGAAGTGCTTCTTTCTGAGGATGGTACTGAGGCGAAAGGCATATGGTGGTACACACGGGTGGGCAATCATAAGAATATTCCCCCTCGAGAACATGGCGGTACCTATCACTGGAAAAAGTTGACGCCGAAGTCGGCACATACCCAATGAGTCGATTCCAACCTGTTCCTACCATGCAGATCAATTCGGAACCCGGTCCCAAATCATCGTTTTCACTTCCTGTGGGAGGTCTTATGCGCGGATTTCTTGTTCCTCTGATCACCACCGTTTTCATGGTTACGTCAGCCTATGCCGATGGAGGCCATAACCATCAGGCCGTTCCCACGTTGAAAAAACAAGTCGGTTCAAAAATTACGTACGGAGAGAACTCTGCCGCGCTGACTTTTGGTCCGATCGATCTTCCTGCCGGTCACACTGAAGGGGATATGGGCGACTCCATGCCTCGATTCAACTTTCAGCTGCCTGAAGATAAGTATTTGATCGGCTTTAAGTCCGCTCTTTCCACGGTCGACGGGAAGGAATTGCCCCGAAACTATCTGCACCACATCTTGATGATCAACAACAGCCAACCCAGCGTGTCATGCCCCGGCGAACCGCTGTTCTTCGGCGGTGCAGGACTCGAAATGGCCGAAACGCAATTCCCCGACGGATACGGTGTGAAGCTTGCCAAGGATGATAAATTGATGACGGTCGTTGCGTTCTATCACGGCGCTCCGCCCACGAAGAACGTGATTGCCACCTTTACGATGTATTTCGCGCCGAAGGCGAAACCGATCCAAGCGATGAATATCTATCAGGTTGGTGTCAATATCGTCTGTTTCACCAAGTTCGGTGACCGTCCTGCCGATCAGACCGACGAAGGCATTGAAATCAGGCACGGCGTGCAAGTTCACACGGCCCCTTTGAAGTTTTCCATCGACGGCTGCGTCAAATTTGCGTATCCGCACGGACATGACGAATTACTCATGATCGCCTTGGAGAATAAGACCAAGAAGCAGACCCTGCTCAGGACGGTCCCGGATGTTGAACGAGACGGAACGCTCCGCGAATTCCTCCCTCATCAGGTCTACAAAGATGGCCAGGGATTTCCCATCTCCAAGGATGATGAGTACGAAATGGTGATGGTCCACCACCACCCTCTGCAGAAAGACGAACTCCAGCATGGAATGGGTAACTATTTACTCTACATGACCCCCGACACTTGCCCCTCGCAAATCGCATCAGCTGCCAATTAGTAATCGTGTTACCGCGCCCACCGGTTCGAACTGAGCCGGTGGGCCCACTCCACCTCCTCGACACCATCGTCCAGCCAAGCACTCTCCCGAGACGCTGAAGCCTATCGTGGCAGATGCACCAGCCATTTCTGGCTGCAATCGCCCACCCTGCCCCATCGCTGTGTGAATTCCTAAATCCTTTGGGTGAAACGGCGTTTGACATGTATACTCATCACATTGGTACTCATACGTATTTTTACCTTTTCAACCTGCAAACCGATGGTTGTATGAGAGCTTGCTTGTTACACCCATGACGATCGCCAAATCTCCTCACGCAACCACGCCACAATTGGATCTGTGGTCAATCCAAAAATTGACGCACTTTCTCCAAGATATGGGGCACCCCACTAAACTCCCCGTGATCGCGGAGCGCATTCTTACGGGTCTTTTGGAAGTCTCCCAGAGCTCTCATGGAGCCCTGTATTTACTTGACCACGACCATGAACGATATCGCCATGTGGGTTCCCATGGAACCCTCGATTGGAGCACCGCCCCTCCTGCCGTCCCCTTCTCGCATCCACTTGTCCAGAACCTCGTACGATGTCACCAGATCCATGATGCTTCCAATTCCGATGTAATTCGTCCGACTGTCTCCCTCGAGACGACCACGGATAACCTGCTCGGCACAGCTCCCCTGAAGCAGGCCGTTCCGCTGTTGAGTCGAGGACGTCTGATCGCATTCGCGGCCTTCCACCCGCGAGCGGAAGCCCCCGCTCTTACCCCCTTGAGAACAGAACTCTTAATGGCCATGTCTCAGAGTGCCGCCAACGCGCTCGATTCTTTCCTCCTCTATGAGGACCTCCGACAATCTCAGTCCCTGATGCGCCGCACCGATCGATTACGCTCGTTGGAAACTATCGCCGGCGGGTTTGCGCACGAGATCAGAAATCCGCTCACTTCGATCAAAACCTTCATTCAACTGGCTCCAGAACGTAAAGATGACAGCCAGTTCATCGAAGAATTCAGCCGCATCGTGCTCGATGACGTCAATCGAATCGAGCGGTTGATTCAAGAGATTCTCGACTATGCGCGCTATATGGAACCGAAATTGACCGATGAGGACCTGAATGAGATCGTCTCGTCATGCATCTACTTCGTACAAATACAGGCTGACCGGCGTGGGATCAAGATTGAAAAAGAGTTGGCGTCCAAGCTGCCTCGTGGCATGGTAGATCGGCAGCAGATTAAACAGGTCATGCTCAACCTCCTTTTGAACGCCATGGATGCCATCGGAGAGAATCCCGGTACGGTCCGCGTGCGAACCCATCGGCTCCAGAAACCGAACGGGCAAGAGTGGGCACACATCGAAATTGAAGATACCGGGCAGGGAATTTCGGCGGAGCACCTCGACCACATCTTCGACCCATTCTTTACCACCAAACACTCGAGCACCTTCAACGAGGGAACTGGTCTCGGCCTGACGATCGTACACCAGATCATTCAGGAACATCGAGGCGACATTCGTGTCGACAGTACGGAAGGGCTTGGCACAACGTTCCACATCCAGCTTCCATGTCATCGCTCATAGAACATCAGGAGTCCATGGTGGAGACCGCGATCGCGAAGAAACGAGTCTTACTGATCGACGATGAAGCCCGAGTCCGAACCTCACTCAAAATGGTGCTGGACCCTCTCTACGAGATCCTCCAAGCTGGGGATGGGCACGAAGGCCTCGAGGTCTTTCGGAAGGAAGAGCCGGATTTGGTCCTGCTCGATGTCGTGCTTCCAGGAACCGACGGACTCGCCGTCCTTCAAACGCTGCGTACGGAACGGAAAGTCACCCCGGTCATCATGCTGACAGGTACTAAATCGGTGAAGACGGCCGTCGACGCCATGAAGTTGGGGGCTGCCGACTATCTTTCAAAACCTTTTGATGTCGACGAGCTTCGAATCGTCATTGATCGGACCTTGAATTCCTCCGACCTTGAGCAAGAAGTCAAACATCTCCGGGCCCAGGTCGTCCAGCGATATGCCTTCCATAATCTAATTGGGAAAAGCGAAGGTATGCAGGATATCTACTCGAAAATTGAGCAGGTCGCCGACAGCCGCACAACGGTGCTTATTACGGGAGAAAGCGGCACCGGAAAAGAATTGGTTGCCAAGGCCTTGCATTACAACAGTTCACGGCGTGATCGTCCGTTTGTCGCACTCAACTGTGCGGCACTTCCGGAAACGCTGATCGAAAGCGAATTATTCGGCCATGAAAAGGGCTCGTTTACAGACGCGACTGCTCGACGCACCGGACAGTTCGAGTTGGCCCATACCGGAACATTGTTCCTTGACGAGATCGGCGATTTGAGCGCCATCACACAGGCCAAGCTTCTCCGTGTCATTCAAGAGCGAGAATTCACAAGAATCGGTGGGATTCAGCCGATCAAGGTGGACGTGCGTATTGTGGCAGCAACCAACAAGAATCTGGATGAATTAGTTCGCAAGGGGCAATTCCGTGAAGATCTCTACTATCGCATCAACGTCATCTCGCTCTATCTTCCTCCCCTTCGAGAGCGAAGCGAAGACATTCCCCTCCTCGCCAAACACTTCTTGGAAAAGAGGGTGGAAGAGGAAAAACGTTCGAGGATCGAGTTTGGTAAGGAGGCATTGGACCTCTTGACTCGATACTCCTGGCCGGGCAATGTTCGAGAATTGGAAAACTTTGTCGAACAAGCGTTCATCTGGTCTCAACATGCAGCCGAGATCACCCCGGAACACTTACCAACGTCCATTAAGAGCGACGCCCGATCAACCTCACTCCGAGATGATACCCTCGCAGGGCGCATGTCTCTTGAAAAAGCCGTCATGGAATTTGAACGCGAGATCATACTTGATGCCCTCAAGCGAACCAACTACGTACAAACTCACGCGGCCAACCTTCTGGGGATCAGCCGGAGGATGCTGAAATATAGAATGGATACGCTAGGTATCG
>JAOUHJ010000004.1 GCA_029865225.1 Nitrospira sp. | reverse complement strand
TGGCCCATGCGGTCAACGTCGATCGTTCTGCGGACGACAGGAGAATCGCTGGGGCCCGATGCATGGGGCAGAAGATAGCGCTCGCCGGAATTGATTGTCAATCTATTTATGACGCACTACACTAGGATCTACCCCTCGATCATGTGGATTTGAGGCTTGAGCCTTGGCTCACGATCCCGGTATAACTACAGATAATCCAGTGACTTTTATGAGAGGAGATTCATGATGCAGCCGACACACGCACCTTCCACTGTAGCCGACGACCCTCAGGCCCGAGACCTCCTTCGGCGGGCCTTTGAAGCAACCGCTCGTTGGCCAAAAGACTTTCAGGGTTTTACTGCCGACCTCACCGTGAATGTGAACGGGAAAGAAACCAGCGGTTCGGTCATGGTCAAGAGTCCGCGCGAGGTCTCGGTTCAGCTGGGGGACAGCGAGATCCAAAAGTGGGCTCAGGAACAACTCGGTATGATCGCAGTCCATCGCGGTCCGCGCACCTTCGAGGAATCGGATGGAAAGTACTCACTCACGATGGAAGAAGACGGCCATCCGTTCGGGACCAAGCTGACGATCCATGGCTCGAATTCCTTCTACCGGGTGAACAACAACCGCATCACCCAGATCAACCGAAAAATGGCTCATCCCGGCATGAATCCTTTTGCGTTTACGATCAACGTGGAAGAAAGCGCCGTCACGCAGGACCAGAAACATCTCACGACCAAGTACACGGTCTACTACTATTCACCCACCGATGGGAAACTCACCAATGTCGAGAGCTTCACGGACACTCATATCCGTGTCGGAGCATGCGACCTGCCGGCCACTAGGCGGATCATCACCTACGAAAACAATCAGGTCATCGTGAAAAACCTCACGTTCAAGAATCACAAGTTGCTTTAGCAACGATGGATTTACGGCAAGACTTCCCCCGTAGCATGCGGTTCAAACTGGCAGGCTATGCCCATTTGGCTCGCATGATCGACAAGTGCCGTGCTGTGCTCGCCGGCACCGAAGGTGAGTACATCTATCCCTGCCCGATGGACGATCGGCTGCTGGAGTTTGCCGGCATCACCAGCGAACAGTTCACGGCTGCCGTCAAAGCCAACCAGACCGATGAAGGAGTCGTCACTTGGTTTGAGAAGCAAGCCAAGCCGCACCGGCCTGCTGAATTGGAAGAATGGAATCAGAAGTTGTTGGCACGCGGGCCGAGTTCCCCTGACAGCGCAGCCCGATTCAAGAAATACCTGGTTGCCATTGATCCCTCACGCACCGACATCACCGCTTGGTCGGATCTGCAAGACTTGGAAGAAGGACGAGTCGTTCCGAGACGGGAACCAGGGACTCATTCTCAGTAAGTCAGCGCCGGATACTTTCCCAAGTAGGTCGGGTTTTCCGCCTGGCCCAGCATGAAGTGCGCAACATCAGCACGAGAAATGGCGCCCACCTTCATACCGCCCACCAATTGGTCCAACACGCGATAGCAGCCGGTCATCGCCCCGTTGGTCAAGCGACCTGGGCGCACGATCTCCCATCGTGGGTATCCACCGGCGATCACCCGCTCCTGCTCACTCTTATCGGCATAGACTTTCTTCAGAAGCAGCGTGAACATAAGTTTCATGGGAACCGAATTGTATCCCCAGCTGTCGCCTGCACCGAACCCCGTGAGGACGATGAGCGTCGGAGAGCTCCCCTTTTCACCAAGAATCTTCAGCAAGAGCCGCGCGGAGTCGGAGAACAGCGTAGTGGCGAATGGGCTCTTCACACCAAGCGTCATGAGAATGGCGTCAGCTCCTTCCACGGCAATCCGAACATCATCCTGGTTTGTCGCACTCCCCTGCACCTTGGTCAATCTAGGCTGATCCGGGAGCGGAACCATTCGCCGCGACAAGGTAGTGACGTCATGCCCCCGCTCGAGTGCTTGACGCACGGTCTCCAGCCCTATTCCAGCAGAGGCTCCAATAATGGCGATCTTCATGTTCCCTGTCTTGTTGTCAGTGGCCTAACCAAGTTGCAATGGACCGGCCTGATTTGGAGAACTTGGCTTCAGTGCCATTCTCAGCCTGTTCCCAGGCTCCGGTCAAGTGCGGGAGCGGTGATTGTTTGGTGCGATCTGACACCTCTGGAAGAAAGCAGCCGTCGAGATCGAGTGGTGTGGATTCACTTCTTTAACGGTGTTTCCTGTCTCCCATGCTAGACTTTCTCCATGCCTAGAGCCGCCCGCACCAAAGCCGTCTTCTACCACCGAGACGCACTCGATACCCTCAATCGTCACAATTCCTTGGCCGATAAGCTGGCATCGCTTCATAAACTGCTGAAGCGGCGGTATCCGTTCATTACGCGCATCGCTGTTGCTGTCTATGACCCCAAGACGGACCTGCTCAAGACCTACGTCGACAGTGGCCGCACTGCTCATCCGCTGCGGCACTATTCCGCAAGGCTCACCGAAGTCCCGTCCCTCAAAGATACGATGGCACGCGGCACACCACGGGTCGTCAATGATCTCGATGTCTTCAAACGCAGCCGCACCGAGCACGCGGTGCGCATACGCGCCGCCGGATACGGAGCCAGCTATACCTTACCCATGTTCCTGAACAGCACCTTCTTTGGATTCGTCTTTTTCAATTCGAGACTCAAACGCGTGTTCACCGATCAAGTCCTGCATGACCTGGATATCTTCGGGCACCTCACCTCGCTCACAGCGATCTCCGAACTGTCCTCGATCCGGACGCTCGAAGCCTCCGTGAGAACCGCCGCCGACATCGTGCACCACAAAGACATGGATACCGGTGCCCACTTGGATCGCATGGCTAACTTCGCCCGATTGATCGCACGGACCATCGCCCCTACCTACAGCCTGACCGACGACCTGATTGAACACATTTTTCTCTTTGCCCCACTCCACGACATCGGGAAAATCGCAATCCCCGACGAGATCTTACAGAAACCCGGCACGCTCACCGACGGTGAGAAGACGATCATGCGCAGCCATACGGCCAAAGGGCGGGAGATCATCGACGTGATGTTGAGCAATTTCGGTCTCGACGGTCTTGAGCACATCGATATGCTCCGTAACATCGCGCTGTACCATCATGAAGCGATGAACGGCAGCGGATATCCGAGTGGATTACAGGGGAACAATATTCCGATCGAGGCGAGAATCGTGGCCGTCGCCGACATCTTCGACGCGTTGACAAGCCGTCGGTCCTATAAGGAAGCTTGGTCGAACGACGAGGCATTCGCCATGCTGCGGCGCATGGCCGGCTCACAAGTCGATCAACACTGCGTCGAGGCCCTCATCGCCCAGCGCGCAGAAGTCGAAGAGATCCAGGCTCGCTTCAAAGAAGACCCCTACGGCTAACCCTCCGGCCAAACAACCAAACCAAAACACGCACATATGATGTTGGATCGCTGGAATAGCGCCAGGGCACAGTCCTCCCACCCCTCGGGCATCACGGATCATAACGGGGAGCTGAGGACCTCACGCCAGACTGTGGTCAGATCAAGGAGCGCTTTTCTTCCATCACCGACGTAGACCGAACCATGCATGGTCGCCAGTCGCCTTGGCAGGAGTGCGGCCAATCGCTGAAACGTGGGTTCCGTCAGTGAGCAGTAGGGCACATAGTTCGCCAACGGACCTTGCTGATAATCCACCAGCGTCTTCCGACAGCGGTCGATGATATCCGAATCCGTCATCGGTTCGACATCTCCTTCTTGATGAAAGAGATCCGAACAGAGGAGCGTTCGTTCCGCCTCCTCAAACAGCAACCCTGCTTCCCAGCAATGGGGGACATGCGGCGTCGCAAGAAAGCGGAAGCGGTATTTCCCCGTCTCAAGCACCTCGCCGTCGACCATCCCTTTCGCGGGACGAATCGCCAGACAATCATCGACACTCACCATCTTACCCACCAGGCTACAGACTACGTCTGAATGCGGAGCCAGTTGCTGCCACTCTGGTACCGTCGCACATTCATCCGATTCGAAATGGCTGAACCCAATCCAGCGCAACGTTTTTGGATCGATGAGCGACGACACAGCGGCTTTGACATCGGAAAACAGTGCCCGCGGGCCGGTATGGAACAACAGCGATTCATCGTCGCGCAACAAGAACTGACTGAACTGAAGATTGATCGGCTCAACGAACGTTGTGATGCGGAATAGGTCCGGAGCGATCTCGGTGATCTTCGCCATGGTACCTCCTCAAGTTTGAAGCCGCGCGATCATACGCATCGCCAGACAGAGGTGCAAGACGGATAGATCGGGCTGAAAACGTGAAGCAAAGGCGCCAGGCTACTGTTTCACCAAGGCCTTGCCAAGCAATGTTCCGGATTTGAAGCGAAATGTTAGGTCGCGCCTCCATGCGACCAAGCATCATCCGGCGTGGGCCAACATGAACTGCCGGACTTCCGTCTGAATGGCCGACTGTTCGACCAGGAGTAGGAGGTGGCCTCCCCGATCAAAGGACAGCAAGCGGGAGCCAGGGATGTTTGCCGCCGCATACTCAGCATTGTGAAAAAGTTGCAGCGCGTCGTCCGTTGCATGGACGATGAGCGTCGGGGCTCGAATAGCCGCCACCCGTTCATTCGGCATCCTGGCTTTATTGTCAACAGCGACGCCCGCGTAGCGGGGAGCTACCGGAGCCATGAAGTCAATCAGCTGATTCACCATCGTACGCTGCTCTGTCGTGAGATTTGCGATCACCTCGTCGGTGGCACCCATCAACCGCATCAGCTTCTTGCGCAGAAACTTCCGGACAACCCAGTAGAGGATCTCGAACTTGAAGATCATGGTCAGCGCGTTGCCCTTTTGGCTCGCTTGCGTCTGGCTCACATCTGATGAAGACGCAACCCCACAAGACAGCAGTGTCAGTGAGGAGACGCGTTCTGGATAGAGCGCCGCGAAGAGAAGTGCTGATGGACCGCCATGAGAGATCGCCAGGACGGCAACTCTCTGTAGGCCAAGGTGGTCAAGAAGGAAGGTATAGGCCTTGGCTTGGTCGTCGAACGTGTTGCCCTCGCGGAACGTCGATCGCAGGTACCCAAAGCGCGACGGCGCAATCCAGTCGAACCGTTCGTCTAGGATCGCCCTCGCAATAAGTTCCCCTTGGTCAAATCCTCCTCCACTTCCGTGGATTACCAGGACGGGAACACCAGCCTCTGCACGCTTGAATTCAATATTCCCCACTGGCGAGTACACGATCGTACTGCCACCAGCGATTCGGGCGTACGCTCGTCTCGTATCAGTTCTAAACCAAATTGCAGGGATAACCGCGATGCCACATAACGCTAAGACAACCCAGAACAAGGAGAACATGGTGGGTGTGTACTACCAGCGGCTAGCCTGTGAAGCCTAACGGATTAAGTCTAAACGGCGAACCAGTCCTGAAGTTGAGTCAACGCCCCTCGAAACAGCATGTGAGCCCTTGGGGCCCAGCCTCTTTGTTTTCGCGGGAATTACTGAATGGCCAGGCCGAGATGCTGTTCAATGGTTCGAACACGCTGCTCCAAGCGCTCTACCCGTTCCTGAATCTGGCCATACGAGAGGTGAATGAGAGCGCGTGTTTCTCGAAATTGCTCTTCAAGGAAGGATCGATCTTCGGCATGGCGCCGGTCGAGATGCAGCTGAAATCCTTCGGCAACAAGCTGGAGTTCATGACTGAGCCCTTCCGCCAACACGCCAGCGTGCCGTTTGGAGTCAACGAGTTCTCCGCGAAGGGTGTCGGTCGCTGAAACGATGAGTTGTTGGATTTGTGCGAGTGATTCTTGATCCATGATCTCTCTGGAAGACCGGCGAAGTCTAGAGGCCGATGCAAGAGAAGTCAATGAGGATATTCAACAGTAAGATTTCGAATGGCAACGCACCCAACAATTCAATGCGTGGGTTAGGCCCCACTACTACTGCCTCAATATCTACACCGCGCCCCAGGCGACGGCTAACGTTAACGCGTGGTCGACCGCCCACGTATCGAACTTCCCGGGGTCGTACGCGTTTCCAACCCAGTTGCGAATCTCCTTATGCCTGGGATGGCTCCGATCTTTCAGCGCCGCCATCACTTCCATGAATCCATGCGGTCCGCCGGCATCTTCTGGCGGTGCAGCTCGTTCACCATCGAGAAGCCTTGGTGACCAATCAGGCCCATTCTCCAAAGGCATCGGGAGCATAGCCTCTACGGCAATATTGTGTTCCCACCCATCGCCGAAGTCGTAGATGTAGGTGAGTTGAGACCCAGGAGAGAGCGTGAGATCGCACAGTCTGATTCGCGTAGCATCCTCGGCCTCGGACTCTGGGTCCGGTGCCTCAAAGCGACGAGACCTAACCTGGAACTCATAGAGGTGGTAGTCAAGATGGCTAAACACGATTTGGAGAATACGATGTAACTGATGCAAGGTAAATTGATCCGGCACGCGAATGAGGCGCCAGATTGACGGAGTGATTTCAGCCATCGTGATGCGCAGCAGGAGCTGCATTGGCTTGCGGCTTTGCTTTCGCTCGCGAAGGCTGCCCGCTCGTATGTTGGTACGATCTTGCATATTACGTGAGTCAACCGCCCCGCGGCTCACCGGTGGGCTCGGAGCAACCGGAGGTTGTACAGCGACTGCACCGGACAGTCGCTGGTTCGGAACGCGCGTCGCGTCTCGAACCACGCGCCCCAGCCGCGGGGCCGTTCGGGGGACCCGAAGCGTCGCCCGAACCATGCTTAGGCCGATCCACATAAGAGCTGGATCTTCCAGTTTCAGTCCAGATAATACGCCGCCCTGGTCATGAACGATACGCCACAACTATTTCCATTTCAATGAGTTGCAACAACGAAACCATTGTGCGCGAGTTCTTAATGTGCCAGCGCTTTTTTGACCGATTCGTCATTTCCCACGTCCCCCCCGGGCAATCAATTCCTTCAGCCCTTTCAAATCCAATGCACCTGGCACCAGTTCGTTGCCCACGATGAAGCCGGGGGTCCCAGAGATGCCGAGCTCTTGCGCAAGCACCCGATTTTTATTGATGACGGCCTGCCACTTGGGATTGGCCATGTCGGCTTCCAGCCGTCGAGGCCGACGGAAACGGCTAGATCGATGAAGCTCGACAGCTAAGCCCACCATTTATGAATTGTTAGCCCGATCTTTGTTTGGCTACGTTCCTTACAACTTGCCACCCTGCCTCAATCGTGTCTGCAGACAAGTCGGCTCCACAATCCCATTCGACAAAGTATCCACCATTAACCACCTTCATAAACTCACCTTGATCCCGAAGTGCTTCAAACGCCTCATACTGAAGATAGGGACTCACATCAAACCGACCAACCCGGCCGTCGTCTGCCACTATCGACAACATCCAGTTCGGCTCTACATGCAGTTCCGTGATCCTCATTGGTCAAGTCCTTTGATAGGAAAAGGTTTCTTACCGTTAACGGCCAAGTCCCAGTCTGCCAACAAGTCTTCTTGGTGAATCTCAATCCAGGCGACGACGAGCTTATGTTTATTCGGAGGAAGTTCTCCGGCCAAAAGCGTTCCGTCGGGAATCGAGTAAACTGCGACTTTACCTTGGTAATCAGCATGTATGTGAGGCCGACGATGTTTCTCGATATCTCGAAAGAACATCCGAATCAGAATCCCGTAAAACATGGAAATCGTCGGCATATTACTTCGGTCTTTTCACTATTGCGAGTCGCATCGTTTCTACAGATATAGGTACACTGCGGATCTCCAATTTTCTGGAGATTCTCGGCCAGTTCCTAGACGCCGTCAAGCGTCATTAAGACCCCTTATTTTTCATGTCCCGCCCGGGCAATGAGTTCTTTCAGCCCATTCAAATCCAACGCTCCGGGCACCAGCTCGTTGCCCACGATGAAGCCGGGAGTTCCCGAGATGCCAAGCTCCTGAGCGAGCGCCCGATTCTTCTCGATGACGGCTTGCCACTTGGGATTGGCCATGTCGGCTTCCAGTCGTTTCACATTGAGGCCGACGCTCACCGCGATGTTCAAGATCTCATCCTTCGTCATATCAGCATGGGACGCGAGCAGCGCCTCATGGAAGGCTTGGTGTTTGCCTTGCGCTTGCGACGCGAGCGCCGCCTTAGCCGCGAGTTCAGACGGTTCGCCTAAGATGGGAAAGTCCTTGTAGACGACCCGCACCCGAGGATCGATCTTCTGAAGTTCCGTCACAGCCGGCGCTGCGCGCTTACAGTAGCCGCACCGGTAGTCGTAAAACTCGACTAGCGTGATCTCGCCCTTCGGATTACCGCTGACGGGTGAGGTGGGATCGTGCAACAGGTCTTGCTGCCTCGTCGCGAGCGCCGCCTTTTGCCGATCTCTCAGTTCCGCTTCCCGTTTGACTTCCAAGGCCTGCAACGACTGCTCGATCACTTCCGGGTGGGTACGAATATAGCGTTCAATAGCAGCGTCGGTGGCATCTTGAGCAGTGGCCGACACACTCTTTGTTTCAGTCGCCGTGGTTGCACAGCCGGATACGAACATGACAAGCGCAATCAAGCCATTGAGCAGAAGTGAGAAAAGAATGCAGCCTTTAGCCGTTTTCATCAATGGATCTCCTCTATAGTTCGAGGCTCGATGACGGTTGGTGTTTTTCTATCCTATTTCCAGCTTTCCCCACTCGTGCCGCCGCCGAAGCCACCCCAGTTCCCGCCGAAGCCGCCCTGGCCGGTTCCCCAATATTCACCATTCTGAATGCGCCGATACGGATGCCGGAGATCGGGTCGGCTGATCATCCAGAAGAACGCGACGATCGCCATGGTGGTACCAAGCGTAATCCAGACTCCGAGCCCCTTGATACGAGGCCGAGTCGGCGTATCGAGTCGCACCTCTTGCGCAGGGGTCGCCAGAGCGACCGCCGCACGATACAAGCCTTCCCCAAATTGTCCCCGTTCAATCGCAGGCTGGAGATAGGTACGGCCCACATCATCCCTGACGGTCAGGGTAATGACCGGAAACATTCTGCGACCCAGGGCCATGGCTGCCTGCCGTTCTTCCACAGCCACCAACACCATCAGCCCATGCTCTTGCTGTGTCGAGCCGATCTGCCATTTTTGATACAAGGCATCGGCGTATTCTCTGGCGCTCGGATACGGTTTAATCGTCGGCACCGTCACGATCACCATCTCCACGCCGCTTTTCTTTTCAAGATCAGTGCAGACAGACCTGATGCGTTCCTTCCATGCATCGTCGACGACTTGCGCATGATCGCTGACATATCCGATGGGACTCGGAAGCGGCACACGTTCTTTTGGCCGTTCGTAGAGCGCCGCCGACGCATCGCCAACCGAAAGGAAGAAGATCACACCTAGCCACGCCTTGCTCCTCCAGTACCGGTGCTCGTGAAACAGGCTCACTTTATACGTGCCTCTGCGACCCCCACCAATCGTGTCAGACAGTCTAGGTAGCGATCCATGAGTCTTGGGATCTCTTTCTGTCCAGGAGAGATGTGCCCTCGCTTGAGCGCCAGCGCATCACGAAGGCCGGTCATGTCGATCTCAAGATGGGATTCGATGTCATGCAGTAGCGGCTCTCCATGCTTCATCACTGGGCGCCCCAATAACCGTTGTAACCCACGAAGCACCGGCAGAAGCGTGGTGATCGACAACGGCAATAGAATCGTGATGGCCTCTTCAGTGCTTCGTCCTTCCACGAGACGTTGACGGAGTCGAAACAAATTTCCACGGAGCCCCTGTACAACCTCGGCGGCCAAATACCGTGTGTCGATTTTGAGGCCGACAAAGGGATCTTGTCCCCAGAGCAAGCGATGCCAGTCGAGAATGTCTTGGTACTCTAAGGGAAAGGCGGTTGAGGCCGAATCCAGGTCGGCTCTCGTAAGAAACAAGGGAACCACCACCTGCTCCTTGCTCCAGCGCTTGTGAAGGCCGTCGTACTGTTTTAAGATTGAGAGATCGTAGGAGGATAAGATCAATAAAACGTTGAGGTTTGAGAGACCTGGTAAAAATTCACCGCGGACAGCACTGCCATACAGAATAATGCTTTCAAGTTCATTGCCATATGTTTTTACAACATCTTTCACGTATGACTTTAAGAGTTTTTGTGTGCCTTCCGGTAAGCCGTCGATGCTCCAGTCGACCGGTGCCATCACGTTACCGCGCCCCTCCCGCTGCCATGTCGCGGGCTGAAGGATCCGGCAAGAATCCGGCTGCCATGAGGCGGTCCATCATGCCGAATGGGGGGTCCTTGCGAAGTCCGGCTGTCGTCGACAAAACGCGATATCGAAGTCGCGCGTTGCGGTCCAACGTGCTGAACACGCGGTCACGGAGAAAAGCAATGACCGGGTTTGCCGTATTCCAAAACAGCACCTGCTCGTCGGCCAATTTCTGCAGCATGGTCACCTGTGGGCGACGGAGGATTTCGTAGCTCCTGAGTTTGGCGGCCGAATACTCATTCGTCGCCAGACAATCCGGCAAGAGGTCCGCCAAGGTCATCGCGTCGACCATCGCCTGCATGCGCCCCTGTGAGGCATGGGGATTCATGGCATGGGCGGCATCCCCGATCAGCACCGCCCCATCCGCCACCCACGTCGGCGTGCGGACACGCCCGGTCGGCATAAAGGCCGTGTGCTTCCAGTCCGTCAACGTCCGGAATATCGGTTCACTGGACGGATCGATTTTGGTCCAGGCTTCCTGGAGCGCTGGAAGCCCCAGCGCTTTCACATGGTCATACGAACCGGCCTTGATCATATAGAACGCGTACACTTTGTTTCCGGCAGCAGGAAACATCCCGAGGATGGTCTTCTTCCCGACGAAGTACTTCGCTTCCTCCAGAGGAATCGCCGCATCTAACAGGGCGATCAAGTATCCTTGCGGATAGAGATGCAGCTCAGCTGGAATCTGCAAAGCTTCCCGAACCTTTGAAAAGGCTCCATCGGCACCGACGACCACCTTGGCTTTTATGGTGAGCTCCGCATCGTCCTGCTTGGCGGTCAAGCCGACGACTCGGCCTTGGTCACGCAGCAACCCCGTAAACGTCGATCGATACCGCAACGAGACGGAAGGCTCCTGCTCGATCGCACTGAGAATGGCATGGTGCGCCACATTGGGAAGGGTGACCACGGCACGATTATACGGTGATGGGAGGTCGCCATAGTCCACGGTACATAACCGCTCACCGCCGACCCGGCAGAAATGAAACTTGTGCACCGTTCGCGTGGATTCGCTGGGCAGTTTATTCAAAAGTCCCAGCTCATCAAGCACCCGCTGCCCGTTCGGTTGCAGAATCTCGCCACGCAATCCCTGCGGCGGTCCGGGCGCCTGTTCAAGGACAATGGTTTTGATCCCCTTCTGTGCCAAGGCAAGAGCCAGGACGGCCCCGCCTCCACCGGCTCCGACGACTGCAATGTCTGTCTCCACGACCATCACCGTTCTCGCTTCCCCCGGCCTACCCTATCGATATTCATAGACAAGGCGATCGAACTAGTTCATCCTGCCCACGACCGCATGGATCGCTTTTCATTTCCAATCCTGGAATCGTTCTTGGTCCTTCCACAGTGAGAGAAACTTTTCTCGTGCCTTGACCGTGGTGGCATGGTCTCTGATGACATCCAGCCGCTCATCATTGTACCGATTACCACTGGTCGTCTGATTCATCGATCCGTTGGTATTCACCTCGTCGTCGATGACGACCTGCTTCAGATGCATGAGCGCGTCGTGTCGATTGATCTTGATGGGAATTCCAGCCTCACGTAACGCCGACAGCGCCGTCTTCTGCTTCGGATCATTCAATCGTTGGCGATCCGTGAGAACGCGAACATCCACCCCACGCTTTCTCGCTCCTACCAGAGCCTTCACCGTCAGAGGGGACGTTAATCCATAGACTGCCACAAAGATATACCGTTTGGCACGATCGTACGTCTGCACAAGCTGTTCGAGCGGTCGATCATCCGGGCCATACCAGACCTCCACGGATGCGGTCGAAGGCGTCACGCTTGCCCCAACTGAGGCAACCAGCAGTAGCGTACAGAACAATCCCGCGCGAACGGTCTTGTGTAGTTGAGGCGGCAAGCTCACCTCACTTCAGCTCGAAGAGATCACGAAAATGATCTTCCGAAGCTTCCCAGGCCTGTGGCGCATGCACCGCAAGCCATTGGCGGAGATATTGTTTCTGTTCGGGCAGGAGAAGCTGTTTGATCTGGTGAGATCGGCCTTGAAGCGGGTGCAAGAGGCTCACATGTTTGTGGACATCCAGCATCGCGGTCCGGACATACATATTCGTAAAGGCGGACGGTTTTTCGTCCGTCCCTTCACCCTGGACCCACACCGAGAGAAACTTCTCGAAGACAAGGCCAGCGCTGTCCAGCGCCGGTTCCGTGTCGTGAAAGAGCTCATTCTCGGACTGGCTTAAAGGAGTCGACTCCGTCGCGCGAAAGAGGAAATTCTTTTTCCACATCCCAGCATCCTGCAGGCGGCATAGTGGCGACCACTCAGCGCAAAGTCAAGTCAGCATGTCCCTCCTTTGTTGTGAAACCTCGAATCCTCGCTCGAGTCATCTAGTCAACGCTGCTTATCTCTCACGCGTGATGAACCAGCCTTGACAAGCGACACGTCGCTTTGATACGTTCAAAAACTTCAATCTATAAGCCAACTTGGGAGAATTTGTGCAGGTCAAAATCAATGGGAAGCCCGAGGAGATCCAGAGCGGAACGGTCCTCGACTTATTGAACGCGAAGAAAATCGAGCCTCAGATGGTCGCTGTCGAGGTGAATGACAAGGTGCTGGAACGCGACGATCTTGCCACAACCCATCTCCATGAAGGAGACCAGGTGGAGTTTCTCTTCTATATGGGAGGCGGTCGGTGAGCGCACCATCCTACAAGGACATTACGGAACTGATCGGGAACACTCCGCTCGTGCGGTTGAACCGCCTTTCCAAAGATGGATCGGCGACCATCTATGGGAAAGTCGAATTTTTCAACCCTGGAGGCAGCGTCAAAGATCGTATTTGCCTCAACATGATCAACGAGGCGGAACGGCAAGGCAAACTGAAGCCTGGCGGAACCATTGTTGAACCGACCAGTGGGAATACGGGTATCGGCTTGGCCCTTGTCGCTGCAGTACGCGGGTACAAGCTAATCCTCGTGATGCCTGAGAGCATGAGCATGGAACGGGCTAGCCTGCTCTCATCGTATGGGGCCCAGCTGGTGCTGACACCGGCTTGGGAAGGCATGAAGGGTTCAATTAAAGAGGCAGAAAGTATCCTGGCGCAAAACCCGTCGTACTTTATGCCCGATCAATTCTCGAACCCCGCCAACCCAGCGATACATAAAACAACGACGGCGGTAGAGATCTGGGATGCGCTCGGAGGGAAAATCGATGCATTGGTGGCCGCCGTCGGAACCGGCGGGACGATCACGGGCTGTGGAGAAGTCTTCAAAGAAAGAAACCCGCAAGTTAAAGTGATTGCCGTCGAACCGGCTACCTCCCCGGTTTTATCAGGAGGTGATCCAGGCCCCCATAAGATTCAGGGAATTGGAGCGGGCTTTATTCCCAAGGTCCTGAACCGGAAACTCCTCGACCGCGTGATCACCGTGACGGACGACGAGGCCTATCAGACGGCCAAGCAGTTATCGAAGAAAGAAGGTTTGCTCGTCGGAATCTCAGCCGGTGCAAACGTGTTCGCCGCACAAAAGGTTGCCGAAGAATTGGGGCCCGGCAAGAACGTCGTCACTATCCTATGCGATACGGGCGAGCGGTATATCAGTATTGAGAAATACTTCAACATATAAGAACGCTGAAAATGGCTTCCAACTTTGTTCTCGGCTCAAGAAAATCCTCAACGTACCCCAGAGGGTACGCCTCCGGTTTTCTTTTGCCTGCGGCCTCGTTGGAAACTCATTTTGAGCGTTCTTGGAACTGCTGATTAAGATGGAATTTACTGAGGAGCAAATAAATCGTTATAGCCGACATATTTTGCTGCCGGAGGTCGGCGGCAAGGGGCAAAAAAAGATCGCCAAGTCTCGGATTCTTCTCGTCGGTGCCGGCGGTCTCGGCTCACCGGCGGCGCTCTATCTGGCTGCAGCAGGAGTCGGCACCATTGGGCTGATCGACAGTGATGTCGTGGATCTGACCAACCTCCAGCGCCAGATCTTGCACCATACTCCCGACGTAGGGCGTCCAAAGGTGCAGTCGGGAAAAGAAAAGATCCAGGCACTGAACCCAGATGTCTCCGTTTCAATGTACGAGGAGCGTCTCACCGCCGGAAATGCGCTTAAGATTTTCGGTGATTATGATGTCGTAATCGATGGTGTTGATAACTTCCCCGCAAAGTTCCTTATCAACGATGCCTGCTTCTTCGCCGAAAAGCCGCTGATTCATGGAGGCATTCTCCGTTTCGACGGCCGCGTCACCACCATCATCCCAAAGAAATCGGCCTGCTATCGTTGCGTGTTCAAAGCCCCTCCTCCACCCGGCTTGGTCGCGTCCTGCCAAGAGGCTGGAGTCATCGGAGTGCTGGCAGGTATTATCGGAACGATTCAGGCCACAGAAGCGTTGAAGCTCATTCTTGGAGTCGGACGCCCGTTGACGGATCGCTTGCTCGACTTCGACGCTCGCAAGACCCAATTTCGAGAGATCAAGGTCCGACGTAACCCGAATTGTGCGCTCTGCGGAGAACATCCCACGATTACCGAGTTGTTCGACGATGGGGATCCTTATGCCGGATGCGCCGTGCGTCCATAACAGAGCGTTGAAAAAGCCCGCAGCTTTGTTCTCGCATCGCTCAGCCTCTCGACGTACCCAGAAGGTACGCATCGAGACCTCCCTCGCTGCGGCCGCGCTGGACGGACTTTTTGAACACCCTGATGATTTCATTCGGCACTCTTCTATATGAACGAAGTATCTCTGAAGTCTGTTAAGATTCAACAACTCACGGTGGTGCCACGATGAGCAAAATGAAAGCGCTGGTTTGCCGGGAATGCGGCAAGGAATATCCGACGAAAGCGATCCATGTTTGTGAAATGTGCTTCGGCCCCCTCGAAGTGAAGTACAACTACGACGAGATCAAGAAGACGATTTCCCGCAAAAAGATCGAGGCTGGTCCGCACAGCATGTGGCGCTATCTCGACCTGCTGCCGGTCGAAGGCACGAATTTCGTCGGGCCGCATGCAGGGTTCACCCCCCTCGTGCGCGCCAAGAATCTCGGGGCCTATCTTGGACTCGACGAACTCTACATTAAGAACGATACGGTGAACCACCCGACGCTATCGTTCAAGGACCGCGTCGTTGCCGTCGCGCTGACACGCGCTCGTGAGCTTGGCTTTGAAACAGTCGCTTGCGCCTCCACCGGCAACTTGGCGAACTCCGTGTCCGCCCACGCCGCCTCCGCCAATCTCCATTGCTACGTCTTTATTCCCGGAGACCTTGAGGCTGCTAAGGTGCTGGGCAATTTGATTTATCGGCCGCATGTCGTCGAGATCGAAGGTAACTACGACGACGTCAATCGGCTCTGCAGCGAGATCGCGGGCGAGCACGGTTGGGCGTTCGTGAACATCAATATCCGTCCCTACTATGCCGAGGGCTCGAAGACGCTCGCTTTTGAAACCGTGGAACAACTGGGATGGAGAACGCCGGATCAAGTCGTCATTCCAATGGCGTCCGGCTCGCTGTTGACCAAGATTTGGAAAGGCTTGCATGAGATGAAGGCCTTAGGCCTTATCGATGACGTTCGCACGAAGATCAACGGTGCCCAAGCCGAAGGCTGCTCACCGATCTCCACGGCATTCAAAGCGGGACGAGATTTCTTCAAGCCGGTCAAACCGCAGACAATTGCCAAGTCTCTTGCCATCGGCAACCCGGCCGACGGGTACTATGCGCTCAAGGCTACGGCGGAGAGTCATGGAGCCATGGATATGGTGACGGACGAAGAAGTCGTCGAAGGCATCCAGTTGCTGGCCCAAACCGAAGGCATCTTCGCGGAAACGGCCGGCGGTGTCACGATCGGCGTGCTCAAAAAACTCGTGAAGCAGGGAATCATCAAGAAAGACGAGGTCACAGTGGCCTACGTGACCGGCAATGGCTTAAAGACGCAGGAGGCGGTGATCAACTCGGTCGGTCGTCCTGTTCGAATTCAGCCCAGCCTGGTCGACTTTGAGAAGACATTTAAAATGGGAAAGAATGGTGGTGGTGACGCATGATTAAGGTTCGTATTCCGACTCCGCTTCGTCCTCTGACCAAAGGTCAGGGAGAGGTTGAAACCAACGCTTCCAGTGTCCTCGAAATGATTGAGACGTTGAACAACGCCCATCCCGGCATTAAAGACCGTCTCTGCGACGAAACGGGTGAGCTCCGTCGCTTCGTCAACATCTACGTCAACGAAGAAGACATTCGCTTTCTCAAGGGGAAGGACACGTCCCTCAAGGACGGCGATGAGGTTTCCATCGTCCCAGCGATCGCGGGAGGATAACCATGTCACATTTGCGCTTCCATATTCGGTTTCCGGAAGAGAAGATCAGGCAGCCGATCATCTATCAAATCGGGCGGGAATATAATGTCATCACTGATGTGAGACGGGCCGATGTCCGCGACACCACTGGCTGGGCGGACGTGGAATTCTCAGGTGACACGGCGGAAATTGAACGGGCCATCGCGGGACTACGAGCCAAGGGATGCATCGTCGACCCGATTGAACTCAATGTGGTTGAATAACGATGGACCTGACCGAATCAGAAATTCAACGCTACAGCCGACACATCATTCTTCAGGATGTCGGCGGTAAGGGACAACTCAAGCTCAAGCGAGCCAAGGTTCTGTTGATCGGTGCGGGTGGGTTGGGGTCTCCAGCCGGTCTGTACCTCGCCGCTGCCGGGATCGGCACAATCGGTCTCGTCGATGGAGATGTTGTGGATCTGTCCAATCTGCAACGGCAGATCATGCACTCGACCGCCACACTCGGGCAGCCGAAAGTAGAGTCCGGACGAAAGACCCTTTCAGCCATCAATCCAGACATCACCGTCAATACCTATCACCAGCTGGTCGATGCCGACAACATCTTGCCTCTCGTCTCGCAATACGACATCGTACTGGATGGCTCAGACAACTTTACGACACGGTTCTTAGTGAACGACGCCTGTTTCTTCGCCAAAAAAACCTTGATCTCTGCCAGCATGTTTCGATTCGAAGGCCAACTCACGACCATCAAGCCGCACCAGGGCTATCCTTGCTACCGCTGCCTCTACCCTGAGCCTCCACCAGCCGGACTGGTGCCAAATTGCCAAGAGGCCGGAGTCCTCGGTGTCTTAGCAGGGACGATGGGCATCCTTCAGGCTTCCGAAGCTATCAAGGAAATCCTGGGAATCGGTGAAACCGTCGCCGACAAGCTCGTGATCTATGACGCGCTCGAGATGAAGTTCAGAAAGGTCGGCCGACCCAAGGATCCTGCTTGCCCCTTGTGCGGGCCCAATCCGAAGATCAAGGATCTGAGTCTGGACTATACCGTCAGCTGCACAATTTAACGTGGCAGACCTCGTCATTCCCAGGACCATAGTCGACGACATCCTCGCCCACGCGAAGGAACTCACTCCGCACGAATGCTGTGGACTGCTGGCTGGAACCAACGGGGTCGTCAGCCACCTCTATCGCATTAAGAACATCGTCGCGATGGAAGGTGCTCAAAATCTCTCCTCTTTCGATGCAGCGAAAGTCGCGCATCTCGAACGGCTCACACCGGATGAACGCGCGGAGATTGCGTTTGTCATGGATATGCAGGACTTCTCGACCGCGAAGAAGGACATGCGGAATAAAGGGCTCGACCTACAAGTCGTCTATCACTCCCATCCCCATGACCCGGCCCGTCCCTCGGTGACCGACATCAAGATTGCCAGTGACTACGAAGAAATTTGGCCCAAGATCAATCTCCCTATTCCCGCCTACCTTCTTGTTTCTCTCATGAACCCTACGCCCGATGTACGGTGCTACTGGATCAAATCGGGACACGTCTCCCCTACTGATTTTGTGATTCGCTGACCTACCTCGTCCACATTTCTTCTCAGCCGGTGGTTGTGCTAATGTCGCAACATCGGTAATCCATGGACGGAGTGACTGCGATGCGATTCCTGCACGCCACGCTCTTCACAACACTGTTGCTGTTTGGACTTGTCTACACGAGTCAAGCCGAGGAGAAGAGTTTCTATAGCCCGGTCATCTACATCGACGTTGAACAGCACCGTATCCTGATTTCACAGCTTGGTGGAGTGTTCTACATCGATGTCCCCGAGGTCGCGCGACCCCACATGGAAAAGCTTCCGGTTTCAGGGTTAGTTGATTTTGTGGTTGATTGGAAAGGCGATGATCAAATACCCGTGATCAAGACGTGGAAAGTGAAGTCAGGTGAATCGAGCTGTATGCACTTCAATGGGAAGGAGTGCAAATAGGTTTGGTGTGAAAATCTCATCCCCTGTTTCCCTGCTAAGATCCATACACATCGCTTCTATGTCCGACCGTCAGCACTAAGATCACGACTTCCTTCCTTCTGACCTTGTACAATATCCGCCAATCACCGACTCGATATGACCACCGATCACTCAACAGGCCTGTGAGACGCTTGCCCAGTTCTGGGTCCTCAGACAGCCTGACGACTGCTTTGGAGACACGTTCTTTGACCGTTTTGTCGAGCTTATGAATGCGGCGTACTGCCTCCTCCGTGTAGAGGATCCGATAGGTCATTTGAAGATGTCTTCATGTTCGACCAACCGTTGGGCACGTTCATCCTCCTCTGCCTTCAACAGAGAGAGCATGAGCTTCTTGTCTGCCAGAATTTCAAGGGTCTCCAGCTCCTCGGGCGAGAGGAGAACAGCCGAGGCGGCGCCATTTCGAGTGATGATGACTCGCCCCCGCTTTTTCTTGCGAAGTGAAGCCACCATCTCCGGCAAATGCGCTCTCACATAGGATACCGATGCAACCTTTGTCATAGCAGTACCTCCTGCCCCACAGTGTACTGAATCATGTACATGGAGTCTAGCTCGTTCCCACAACGTGAATGTGCTGCCTTAAAAAGCAGCGTCCAAACCAAACATGGAGTATGACAAAATGCATTGGTCAAAACCTGGAAGGTTAACGCAGCTGAATCGACTTGTATCTACTTTGATGGGGTGGTGTAATCCCACAATGATAATGTCCGGTTTCCCCACAGTAGAAATGTCCTCTTCATGGATAGACTACCGACCTTCACCAGGAGGTCGGGATGGTCGGAGAGGACAGGATCATGATGAGTGGGAAGGAATTGCGGCGGGTGCATGTCATCCGCCAAGTCATGGAGAAGACGCTGACGCAGGTGGAAGCGGGCACGCTGTTGGGGCTGACGGATCGGCAGATCCGGCGCCTGCTTGGGCGGGTGAAGACGGAGGGCGACCAGGGGCTGGTGCATCGGGGACGCGGGAAACCGTCAAATCGGCGGATTTCTGAGAAGCGGAAGGCCAAGGCCTTGCAGCTCTACGAGCAGCAGTACGGGGATTTTGGCCCGACGTTGGCGGCGGAGAAACTGGCCGAGCGCCACGGGATTACGATCAGCGATGAGACGCTGCGGGGCTGGTTGCTGGAGAACGGGGTCGAGCATTTTCGACGACGGAAGCGCCCACATCGGGCCTGGCGGGAGCGAAGAGCGCATGTGGGGGAACTGATCCAACTGGACGGCTCACACCATGACTGGTTCGAGGGGCGTGGGCCGCGCTGTGTCCTGATGGCCTCCATCGATGATGCAAGTCGTCGAGTCTTTGCGCGGTTCCATGCGTACGAGGGCACGATCCCGGCGATGGACAGCTTCCAGTGCTACATTCGGCAGCATGGGATCCCACTGGCTGTCTATGCCGACAAGCATACGACGTACCGGTCACCCGCCGAGCCCACGATCGAGGAGCAGTTAGCGGGGGCCGCGCCCCAGAGTCAGTTTGGGCGCGCGCTGGAAGAACTGGGTGTCGAACTGATCGCGGCCCATTCCCCGCAGGCCAAGGGGCGAGTCGAGCGGCTCTTTAAGACCTTTCAAGATCGAGTGATCAAGGAGCTGCGGCTCGCGGAGGTCTCCACGCTGGACGCGGCCAATGCGTTCCTGAAGAGCTATCTGCCGATCTACAATCGGCGCTTCGCCGTGCCGCCTGCCCAGGCAGCCGATCTGCATCGACCGAGGCTGGCGCGCGGCGAACTGGATCGCATCCTGTGCATCAAGACGAAGCGAGTCCTGCGGCGCGATTGGACCGTCGCCCACAACGGCTACCTCTATCAGGTCCAGACCAACGTGCGGGCGACACAGGTGGTCATAGAAGAACGGGTCGATGGGACGCTGCGCATAACACATCAGGGCCACGTGCTCGCCTATGCCCGCATCGCCGCACGTCCGGGACGCCCGGCAGGACCGCAGACGAAGTTCCGCCGGCACCGGCCGGTCACACAGGCGCGGACTCATCCATGGCGCAAACGGGTGCTGCCTCCACGAGAACTCCTGGCGGCGGGGCCCATCACCTAAAACCGGACATTTCTACTTTGGGAGGAAGAGGACATTTCTAAATTGGGTTGACATACTTTGATGGGGTGGCAACAGCGTACGGATCAGTGCTCATTGGCAGGCCTTCCCTAACACATACATCGTACATATCAGGCTGGTCTCATCCTTATTACCGTATCCTTTTGGATTCATGGTGAATCCAATAAGATTCATGTGACATCTTCCGGTCTCTATACTTCTACTTGTCACCTGTAAATCCGCCGTGAAATGGATGCTCGATTGAGAAACGAGACCCTCTACCAAAAGGCATCACTTTTGCCTACGGTTTTGATCGGCTCGTGACATCGTGATGGTGACCACTGGGATTATCCTGAAGTTCGTTGAATGTTGCTGAGTGGCTCCGCCGTAGGATACTCCCCGGCACAGAGGAGGGAGCCACCGATGAGACGACGAGACACCCAACAACGGAAGCAAGCCTTGGCGGGATTGAAGCGCACCGCCGGAATGGATTGGATGCTGGGCACGCTGGTCCGTGTGATCCACTCCGGCAAACAGGCGCTGGATGCCGTGATGCTAGAGATGGGGCGGATGGTGGCCGAGAGTGTGATGCTGATGGAGCGGGAAGAAATCGCCGGACCTGAGTATTATCCCACCGACCCAGCGTTTCAGAAATGGGCGCATGAGGCTGGTTCGATCTATCTCGGTGACCAGACGGTTCCTGTGACTCGTCCTCGACTGCGGCACATCGAGCAGGGGGAGGTCACCCTCCAGTCCTATGCCCGCTTACGCAATCCCGGGGCGTTCTCGGAAGAACTACTGGAGAAGATTCTTCGGGGTGTCTCGGCTCAGAAGTATGCCGGCACCGTTCTCAATGCGGCACACGCCGTGGGCGTGTCTTCTACCGCAATTTCGCAGAAGCTGTGGAGCTGACAGCCGCGAAGCTGAAGACGTTCCAAGAGCGGTCCCTGAAGGGCTTCACGCCGTTTGCGCTCTTTTTGGACACGATCCACCGAGGGGGTGAAGCGTTTGTCGTGGCCTTGGGCGTGGATGTGTCCGGGGAGAAGATGGCCCTCGGGTTCTGGCAGGGCTCCTCGGAGAATCATGAGATCTGCGAGGCGTTGTTTCGGAATCTCGAACAGCGCGGTTTGGCGCTCGCCCGACGAATTCTCTTCGTGACTGATGGCGGGAGCGGTTTGATTACTGAGCCGACCACTAAATAGTGCGTACTCATTTCGAGTAGAAACTCACAAATATCCTATTTCATGATGAATCAGCGGATAGAACATGCACTATTTGACGACCTGCTCAGTAAAGCCCTCCGGGCCCGGTTCGGCAAGAAGCTGGTGCATCAGCGCTGTGCCATTCATAAGAGCCGGAACCTCCAGCGGCACCTGGCCAAGCCCTACCGCCCTGAGGCGCATCGGCGGCTCATGACGGCGTTAGAACAAACGAGCTATGCCGACGCTCGGCGCATGCTGCGGGAGTTGGAGACGTGGCTGCGGACGAAGAACGAGTCAGCGGCAGCGTCGCTCGTCGAAGCCTTCGAGGAGTTGTTGACCCTGCATCGGGTGCAGGTACCGCCGTTGCTCCGCAAGACGCTCCTCTCCACCAACCCGATCGAAAGTATGTTCTCATTGGTTCGCCACAGTGAGCGGAATCTCAAACGGACGCGGGGGAGCCACATGCTTCAGCGATGGCTCGGCACGGTGCTGCTCGCCTGCGAGGGGCGGTTCAGAAGAGTGAAAGGCTATGCTGAGATTGCACCGGTCATGGCAAGGCTTGAGGCCGAGCAGACCGAGCCGCAGCCGGCGTCGACGAAGAAGGCAGCGTAACCATTACCATGGGGTTGCTCAGAAACTTTCAACGGAGATCTTGATAATTCCGATGTGTGCCCTTATTGTGCGCAACCGGTTGGGACAGGGCCAGTCCGTTGTCGAAAATGCACTGCTACATTTCTTCTGCAGTTTCCACACTGGCATGTGACGTGTGATGTAGCTGGTGGGGACTGTCCTGCGTGCGGTGAGCGATATGTAAGCTTGTGCATATGCTGACTTGTGGGATACAAGTACGAAGGAGGTCGACGCCGGAAAGTTTAGAAACGAGGAAACGGCTACCATTGAACCACCTCTTATTCCCCACTCCTGGCCATGTCGTCGATGAGGGGGCGGTTGATGTCGGTGTAGCCGATGCAGATGGTATCGAAAAGCGCTTCGAAGTCGGCGACGAAATTCTTCGTGTCCGGCAGCTTCTCCGCCACAATTTTGTTACAGCAGGTGTCGCAGAGCATACTGAACCTGCGCGAGCCCCCCACCGTTTTTCTTTCTCCACTTCGCATCCGCTATGCTAATCATTTTTGAAGCAGCATAAAAATCCTCGGCCTCGAAGCTAATCCCACACCCGTCTCTGCTCTCCCTCGAACGGAAAATAGTGGAATGCTCGGTACCGACTTGGGTCAAGAACTTCTTCAGCAGAATATGGTCAGCTTGCGCTGGCCATTCATCGCCGCAGCATTATTTCCGCAAAGACACCACTGTGGTCGGACACCGCCGGGTCATCAGCATTAATCGAACCGGTAGCGGCATTACCAGGATTGAAGATAACCCGACTGGTTCGGATGGTGTCAGTACCTCGAAGGAATAGATAGTCAATTCGCCTGGGTCCGGAGAAACCGGCACCGGATTTCTGATCGATCAGACCCAGTACCGGGCTCACGCCAACCGTACAGTGGATGTCAGCCGTTCCATTCCAGCAGAGCGCCTCACGTGCGTCTCCGAATGTATCCTTCCGATACGCGGCATACACATCGCGAAAGCCAGCTCGCGCGATGGTTTCAAACACTATCCGCTCGGCCGCCCCTTTCGAGAGATCCAAGTTGAAATCGCCACCGAGAGCCACATGATTCGCGGCGGATCTCCCCTCCACCCGTTCCACGACATTCAGCACGGCCTCGACCTGTCGTTGTAGAGAGTCAACCGAACAGGCAGCGCACAGGTGTGTGTTATAGACGCGGAGCGTTCCATATCCCGGGAGACTCAGTTGGGCCACTTGGACATTCCTGGTGATTTTGAGGTCGATCCCTTCGAAGGCTTCCTCCGACTCAATCGGAAGAAAAGTCTCAAAATGCCGCGTGATATCGCAGCGGCTCAAGATCGCATTGGCAGTCGTGAGGACAAGCGGGATGCCGGTTTCCCATGCAACCCGCAGCTCATAGGGGTCCACACTGCGCTCGTTCAGCACTCGCTGCAGATCACGGGCACTATCGGACGTGCCGAGGATGTCTTGGATATGATCGACATCACTCAAGACGGCCTCCTGGAGCAACAGCACGTGAACGTTGTGCGTGATGGCAAACTGAGCGATATTGGTCCAGGCTTTCGCGCGGGTCGAAGCCGGCGCGTCGTAGAGCAGGTTCAGCGTAAGCACGTTGAGCTGACCTGTACTGGCAATATCAGGGCAGTTGGCGACGGGTTGCTGAGGCCTTTGTGACGCACAGCCGTGCATCAGAATGATGAGCGAGATGAAGATCGAGACAAGGCTTCCGCATGACATACGAGGCATATGAGCTCCTTTCAAAGTTCGAGCACGGCCGCGATGGAAGACGCCCCTACTCCAAGCCAGTCATGAACTGCTCCTCGACGGACTCTGACCTCGGCCTCCACTGAACTTCGAATTCAATACCCATACCATTCTAAATGATGGTACGTACTCACCAGGGAATGTATAATTTGAAGGAAACGACAGCTAATATTCCTCATACGCATACACTGATCCACATACCGCACGCCCCTCCTAAGCAGAGTCTATGAGAAACGTTTGGGCAAAAGCAGATTGGTAAGGATTACCATCGGTAGCAATGATGGCGGCTGAGAATGGAGTGGCCATGTCGCGAGTGAGATGACTCACTGTGGCAGAAGTGGCCATATCCTCCATAGGTAGTGCGGTAGAAAGGGGCATTCAACAGAGGTACAGGAATGAACGGGTCAATGTATGGGGGTCGGAAGCGAGACGTGAAGTGAATTGGAGCACAAACGGCACTTGCCTCTAGCTCTAATCTAATTTGTAGAATTCTTCCGGATCACTCACAGGCTGATACCTTTTTCCGCTGCCGGCCATGTCGTCGAGGAGGGGGCGATTGATGTCGGTGCAGCCGATGCAAACCTGGCTCTTTAGTTAGGCAGCAATACCTTCTACCACCAAATGACTGACATCCGTACGTTGGCTTGCATGTTCAAACGTAATGGCGCAGACATTGCCCTTTGCATCCAGATCCAGCGTGGTATTTTCGTCTAGGTCCTTTGATTCCACGATATCGTCGGCACGAAATTCAATATATACCGTGTCGGTATCGCGGAAATAGCTGACTTTCATGGCATATACCCAGCAGACTTATTCCCCGCTCCCGGCCATATCGTCGATGAGGGGGCGATTGATGTCGGTGCAGCCGACACAGATGGTATCGAAGAGTGTGTCTGCATCAGCCACAAAATTCTTTTCGTCGGTGAGCTTGTCCGCAATGACCTGGGCATAGCAAATGTCGCAGAGCATCATCAAGCCACGTGATACTCCGACAGTTTTTCGTCCTGCACTTGTAGCCATGACGCCTAGACCGATCCTTTCTGAAGGGCCACAAAAAAATCTTCCGCTTCGAGATCAATCCCACATTGCGGACATTCGTACGGACTCTCTGGTGCCGGTACGTTCAATGGGGTCCGATCAATGCGACCCTGACAGACATGATAGAACCGCCCTCGCGCATGTTCATCGTCTAGAGGATCACTTTCGTACACCAAAACCATCAATCTACCCGATTGAATTGTCCACTTGCTGCGAGTATAACGACAGGCTCCTCAAACCCGCAACCATGGGAAAAAGAATAATCCTCATCTCCTCACTAGACCTGGAACTGGGCTTCGTAGAGACCGGCATATACTCCGCCACGGCTGAGCAAGTCATCATGTCGCCCCTGCTCCACCAGCCGGCCGCCATCGAGCACGATGATCCGGTCGACGTCATGAAGCGTAGACAGCCGGTGCGCAATGATGAACGTGGTTCTCCCCTCCATAAGTTCGTTCAAGGCCTCACGGATCTTCACCTCTGTTTCGGTATCGATATTGGAGGTCGCCTCATCAAAAATCACGATGGGCGGATCTTTCAACAAGACGCGGGCGATGGACACACGTTGTTTTTGCCCGACAGACAGTTTGACCCCTCGTTCCCCGATCCATGTGTCGTATCCTTCTGGAAGCGCCATAATAAAGTCATGCGCTCTCGCAACACGGGCTGCAGCTTCTAGCTGATCTTGATCGGCAGTCAAATCCCCGTACAGAAGGTTGTCTCTGACCGTTCCGTTGAACAAAAACGGCTCCTGTTGGACAAACCCGATTTGCTGTCGTAGATAGGCGATCGGAAGATCGCGGATATCTTTTCCATCAATGGAGATCGCTCCATCGGTCACGTCATAGAACCGCATCAGCAACTTTAACAGTGTGCTCTTGCCGGCCCCGCTCATCCCGACCAAGGCGACCCGCTCACCAGCCGGCACCGTCACTGAGAATCCTTTCAGTACTGGAACATCCGACCGATAATGGAACTGCACCTGCTCAAATCGCACCTCTCCTTTAGCACGATAGTCGGGAGCAACTATCCCAGGACGATCAGCGACTTCCGGAACCGTGTCCAGCACATCGAAGACCCGCTCGCTCGCGGCCAACGCATGTTGCAACATGTGATTGACGGAATGGATCTGATTGATGGGGACGTAGAACATCGCCAGATAAGACAGAAACAGCACCAACTCACCGAGCGTGAGCCGTCCCTCCATCACCTCTCCGGCCCCGTACCAGAGAATCAGCACGGTCCCGAAGGCGCCGACAAGAATCATCCCGGGCGAATAGACCGACCACAACACCATCGCTTGGAGGTTCTTGTCGCTATAGGTTTGGCTCAGCCTATTGAACTTCGTCTCTTCATACCCTTGGCGTCCGAACCCCATTGTTTCTCTAATACCGGACAAGGCGTCCTGCAAGTAGCCGTTCAGTTCGGCTGCACTCTGCCTGGTCTCTCGATAATACCCATGCACCTTCGACGTGAACCAACTTGCGGATAGAGCCAGCACTGGAATCGGCAAGAGGGACAGGGCGGCTAGCTTCCAGTTCAACATGAACAACAGCCCCGTGATCCCGATCAGCGTCAACGATGCCGTCAACATCCCCTCCAGGCCATCGATAAAAATCCGCTCGACATGCTCGGTGTCGTTCGTCACGCGCGACATGATTTCACCCGTCGATCGATTTTCAAAGTAGGTGATCGACAGGCGCTGGAGAGCGGAAAAGATTTGGCGGCGGAGATCGTGAACGACTCGCTGCTCGAGTTGATTGTTGAGCCGGATACGCAGGGAGGCAAAAACGTTCTTGAACAGATATGCGCCGACCAGCAGACCGATCGCCCATGGCAGCAACGATGCCTGCTTCGCCTGAATCACATCATCGATGATGATCTTGATGACCCAAGGAGGAATTAACTCCATCGCTGTCGCACAGGCGGCGCAGATCAATGTCGTCATCGCAAGACGACGGTGAGGACGGAGATATTGCAGGACACGATAAAGGGACTTCACAATCGATCAGGCACGGCAGGCATCAAATCACGTTCGTGGGCTCTTTCTGCCAGTACTGCGCAAACTCGTCAAGCTGCGTGAGGGTAGACATGTCGGTCATGCGATCGAGAAAGACTTTCCCGATCAAGTGATCGACCTCGTGTTGAATACAGACGGAATAGAGGCCGGTCGCTTCAAAATCCAGGGCCTTCCCTTTCCGATCGAGCGCTTTAACCCGCACCAAGGATGGCCTGGTGACCTTCCCCCGTAACCCATCGACGCTCAAACAGCCTTCCCAGTTTTCAACCTGTTCGGGCCCGTAATATACAATCGATGGATTGATGAGGACCGTTTCGGGAAATCCTCCTTCGCCTTTGCACCCCATGACGACCAATTGAATCGAGCGCGACACCTGAGGTGCAGCCAACCCTATCCCCGGCTCATCGTACATCGTTTCAAACATCTCGTCGATCAGCCGTTGGATGTCCGGCGACTTGATCTCCTGCGGATTGATTGGAGTCGCAAGTTTCCGAAGGATCGGATTTCCGAGCTTGGCAATTTTCAGCAAGGTACTGGTCTTGGTCTTCATGGTGTGACTCAACCTAATCAATATATTCCTAACATAGGAATCTCCTAGCCCGCAACTTCACGCTCGATCGTTAGGAACTCCGCCTCGGCCGTTTCGGCTCGGGGATTTCAAACACCTCTTTATAATCTTCCCACCAATCGATCCATTCACTCGACCATGCAGCACGATCCTGCTTGGTCGACGTTTCCCAATCATGAGATTCTGTTTCATGGCGCGTCAGGATCCAGAGTGATTGCAGGGCCGAGAGTGCCACGAAGCGTTCGTCATCGCTCACCATCGGGATCAGGATAGGGATGATCGCTTTCTGTCGCACGTATCTGGCTTCAAAGACCGCACTCTTCCGAACCGATGGATTCATATCCTTCGCCATGACTGCAATAGCATCCGGCGCTTGGGCAGGATCGAGGCGAACGGCGACTCGCAAGGCATGTTCACGGACTCGCGGGATTTCGTTAGGTTCTTTCGCGGTCGCCAGGAGCGCAGGAACTCCCTGCACGCCTTTCATCATCAACAACGTTTCGATCGCATTGTAGCGGATCCGCGGGCTGGGCATCGTCAGTGCCTTGACCAAGACTGGAACAGACGATTCACCAAGATGCACGAATTCGCCCATAGCCCAAAATTCCTGTTTCCCTTCCAATAACGGGAGCAACGCCTCGGCACGCTGCAGCTCCTCCGGACTGAGCGGAGTGGTGTTTGGAGGAACCGAAACATCCGGCACCGCCGGATTTTCTGGTGGCGCCTCATAGGGCACCTGGGTCTGCCATACCAGAGCTGGATCGATCTCGGCATGGATAGGTTCCGCTCCACACATTACGCCAATCATCAGAAACACTCCGAGTCGAAACACGTCCGATTGGTTCACGATGACAGAACTCCTTTCATCCTTATGCATACCACCTAGAGATTCTCTATTCGACTCTTTCACGGTTATCGTACTGATGGACCATTTCATACAGAACCGGTAAGACCACAAGAATTACGAATGCCGCCGTGAGCATCCCTCCAACCACGACACGTGCCAAAGGCCTCTGTGCCTGAGCGCCGATGCCAGACGCAACGGAGGCAGGCAGCAGTCCGATCGCTGCCGCCAACGTAGCCATCAAAATGGGGCGCATCTGAATATCTGCGCCACGCATCACGGACTGGCGGACATCAAGCCCGGCCCTTCGGAATTCCTCAATCCGCGAGATCAACAAGACGCCTCCCAAGATTGCGACGCCCAATGTCGAAATCATACCGACCGCGGCCGAAATACTGAAATGGGTATCAGTTATTACCAACGACAGCACACCGCCTACCAGGGCAAACGGCACGGCGGCCAAGACCAATACGGCATCCTTCAAGGAGTCGAATGTGGTATACAGCAAAAAGAGAATGATGACGAGACTGAGTGGGATGATTTTCATCAGCCGCGCCTGCTCCTCCTTAAGTTGATCATATTGTCCGGCCCATTCCATCCGATGCCCTTCCGGTAACGTGACCTGCTGGGTCAGCTTCCCCTGACTTTCTTCGACGGTACTTTCGAGATCCCGGTCGCGGACGCTAAATTTGATCGGGATGTACCGTTCGTTATTCTCGCGATAAATGATGAACGCCCCGGTTTGCGTAGTGATGGCCGCGACTTGCTTGAGTGGGACCCTCACGCCGTCCGGCGTGCTGACCAGAATATTGCCGATGGACTCGACATCCTGCCGATACTCGGGCAAGAACCTGACGACCAGGTCGAAGAGCTTTTCTCCTTCATACACCTGGGTCACCGCCTGCCCTCCAATGGCAGCTTGAACGACTGCATTGACATCCGAGACCCTGAGCCCATATCGCGCGCTTGCTTCGCGATCAACCCGGATCAGGAGATTCGGCTGGCCGACGAGCCTAAAGATCCCTAAATCTTTGACGCCACGAACCTCCTTCATAACCGACTCGATCTCGACGGCCTTCGCCTCCATCAACTTCAAGTCGTAGCCGAACAACTTAATCGAGTTTTCGCCCTTGACGCCCGACATCGCTTCTTCCACATTGTCCTCAATCACCTGAGAAAAGTTGAAGATCACGCCCGGTATTGACTTCAACCGCCCTTCGATTTCTTCGATCAGAGCATCCTTCTTCACTCCAGGTCGCCACGCTGAGGCTGGTTTCAAGTTCGCCAAAAATTCGGCGTTAAAAACACTGGTTGGGTCCGTCCCATCATCGGGCCGTCCCAATTGAGACACAACTGTTTCCACCTCCGGCAATTCCTTGAACATACGACGAATGTCGTTCGTCAATCGATCGGCCTGGTCAAAGGAAATATCGACCGGCATCGTCGCCCGAACCCATAAGTTTCCCTCTTCTAAGGCCGGCATGAACTCGCCACCCAAGAATCTCAGCGCAAGAAATGCGAGGACCACGAGACCAGTCGAGCAACTAACCACCAGAATTCGTCGATCCAGCACCCAGGCGAGAAACCTCAGATAGATTCGACGTACGGTACGGATCACCGCCGTATCGGTCTCTCCATTGAGTGATCTTAAGAACAATGAACACAGCACCGGGGCAAGCGTAAAAGCCATCAACAGCGCCCCGATCAACGCAAGACCATAGGTGATAGACATGGGGGCGAAGATCTTCCCGGGAACTCCGGACATCGTAAACAGGGGTACGAACGCCACAACGATCACCGCGGTTGAAAAAAAGATAGGCCTTCCGACCTGACTCACGGCACGAATGATGTGCTGGTTGACGGTGAGCGGCTGCCTCGCGCTGCGGCCCAACTGATAAAAGATGCTTTCGACCATGACAAGCGTCGCATCCACGATAATACCGAAATCGATCGCGCCCAGTGAGATCAGGTTGGCTGATTGTCCGGCCAACACCATCAGCGTAAAGGTAAAGAGCAACGACAGTGGTATCGTCAACGCAACAATGAACGCAGCTCGGAGATTCCCCAGAAACACGACTAAGATCACAAAAACGAGCACCATCCCGCTGATAAGAATGTCGGTGACCGTCTCTACCGTCGTGTGAATTAACGCGGTTCGATCGTAGAACGTCTTAATCTGGATCCCGGGCGGTAACTTCGACCCATTCAGATCCGCAACTTTCTCCCTGACCTTATCGAGCACAGGGAGCGCCTGATACCCCCGCTGGAGCAGCACCACCCCTTCCACCACATCGTCGCGGTCGTCTATACCGACCTTGCCGAGGCGTACACGATGCCCGACCGTGACTGTCCCCAGTGTCTTAACGAAGATCGGCGTGCCCTCCTTCTCCGCCACCATTACATTTTCAATATCAGCCAAGTCATTGATGAGCCCCAGCCCGCGGATATTGTAGCTCTGTGCGCCAATCGTTAAATAATTCCCTCCGACATTCGCGTTGCTGTTCGCCAAAGCCGTCATGACCTGGGGTAGAGTGACACCGTAGCTGATGAGTTTTCCCGGATCGATATCGACATGATATTCCTTGGTGGTGCCGCCGAATGTCGTCACGTCGATCACACCCGGTACACGCTTGAATGCTCGACGGACCTGCCAATCCTGTATCGTTTTCAGATCCGTCAGGCTGATGTCCTGACCGGTCAGCTCATATCGATAAATTTCAGCGATGGCCCACCAGGGAGACAGCACGGGCTGTACTCCTTGCGGCAATTGAATCGAGTTGAGCCGATTCAACACTTCTTGGCGGTCTCGAAAGATGTCGCTGTCGAAGTCGAAGTACACCTTCACGTCGCTGAGCCCGAATATTGAAAGAGACCGGATGTCTGTGAGTCGAGGAGTTCCATTCAACGCAACTTCGATCGGGATCGTAATCTGCCTCTCGATTTCCTCGGCCGAATACCCAGGAAACTGGGCGATCACCTCCACCATCGGCAGAGCGGGATCAGGATAGGCCACGATGTCCAGGAGATGAAACGCGTAGAGCCCTCCGAACAAAAGCAGAAACCCGAGTGCGCAAACCAGGAACCGTTGAACCAGCGCTATTTCAACGATTCTGGCGATCATAGGTTTTCATGGAGAGTGCTATTCCAGAGTCATTGAGAGTGTGCGGGCGATCCGCTATGTTCCTGAGCTTCTTGTCCCTTGATCAAGACGGCACCCTTCGTCACGATCCGCTCCCCTGCCGTAAGCCCCTCCATAATCCTGGTCTGGCCTCCGGACATAGTGGAAATTTTGACTTCTCGCCTCACATATCGAGTCCCGTTCTCCACCACATACACAAATTGCTTCCCGTCGACTTCTAGGACCGCTTCACGAGGAACGGACAGAAATTGGCCACGCCCACTGACATCGATCTGCAAACGGGCAAACATCTCGGGTTTCAACTTGTGAGCCTCATTGTTGACATGGGCACGAACCTTGATTGTCCTGGTACTCGGATCCACCACATCCCCCACGGCCACCACCATGGCTGGAAACTCAACATTGGGATAGGCTTCAACCGTCACGACAGCGGGCTCACCCTCCTGTACCAATCCTAGATCGTGTTCATACACATCGGCCACAACCTGCAACACATCCAGATCGGCGACGGTGAAGAGGACGTGATCGGAATCTCCCGTCACCGACTGGCCAGGCGTCACGGTGCGCTCGACCACGGTCCCACTTAGCGGACTTTTCATCTCGAAGCGAGACGTGATTTGCTGTTGGTCCACAGGTTTATTCAATTCTCTCAAGGGAACCCTGAATGACACCAATCGCTCCTTCGCACGCCGAAACTCTGCTCGAGCTTTGACAAGCTCGTTTTCAGCCTGCTTCAAATCTTTGAGCGCCAACGCCTTCGTTTCGTAGAGATCCTTAGCCAATTCATAAGCCCTTGTCGCATACTCGAGATCAGAGTGTTCCTTGACATAGTCCGAGTAGGCCTGAGCGATATCGGGGCTATCGACCACAAGCAAGACGTCACCCGTCCTGACACGATCCCCCAGATGCGCCTTCACTTCTACAACTCGTCCCTGCAGAGGCGAAGATATTCGCGAATACTTGTCCTCCCCGTAGGCAATTTTGCCGGAGAGGGTCAAGCCCTGGCGAGATGTGCTGAAGTCGACGACCTGTGTCCCGATGCGAGAAGTCAGCTCGCTCGCCGCTACACCCTTGGTCGACGGATGGGTGACTTCCGCCAATGTGGAAGATGGCTCATTCTGTCCACAGGCTGAAAATGACAGGAGAATCAAGCTTGGAACGAAAGCCGAAAAAAGAGCTGGGAGACGCGTGGAGGAACACCCCGGAGAGTTTTTCATGTGTAGATCTGAAGCGCGACCTCAGAACGGGCCAGGTACATCAAGACGTGATTTCTTGCCCAACCGCACTTTCCAGTTGGATGACATTCCGCTGGTAATTGAACAAGGCTTCAATATAACTTTGCTGGATCGTCCTCGATGTCCTCGCAGCATCGAGCAAATCGATCAACGTGACTCCGCCTCGCTCATAGGCTCGCTCGGCGATCGTAAACGTCGACCGTGCATCATCCAACACCCCATCGAGGAATGCCTCAACCAACCGACGACTTTCGATCAAGTTGTGATAGGCGACATCCACTTGATTGTCGACTTGATTGAGCGTTTTGCCGAGATCGGCTTCAGCGGTCCATAGCGCCGCCTCCGCTTCCATGATACCGCCTTGATTGCGATTGAACAACGGCAGCGGTACACCGAAACTGAAAGCCATCTGGTTGGAGTTATCCGGTCCATTCGCCCCTTGAACAGCATACCCTGCTCCGACCGTCACATCAGGAATCCGGTACGCTCGCGCCAACCTTAGCTCCGCCTCCCGTTGTGAAAACGCGTGCCGCTTCGCCCGGACATCGGGACGTGTTTCCGATGCAATGGAGCGTAGTCTCAAAATGTCCGGATCCAATCGTTTGTAATCCAGCTCCGTCATCAATTCCAATTGCGTCGCAGGAGAGAGTCGTAGTAACTGCCGGAGATCGGACCGGGCCGATTCCGCTTCTTGGATCGCCTGGATCACTTGGGAGTGAAAATCGATAAACTGCAGTCGGATACGGATCAAATCGACTTCGGCAATGTAACCTTTCTTGAATCGGATCGTATTGACCTCGAGGATCCGCGAAAAGCGATCTCGGTTTTCTTCCGCCAATGCCAGTCGTCGCCGTGCCAGTTGGATACGGTAGTACCCGTCCTTCACCAAGAAACCGAGCTGGCGAACGGCATCCTCAAAACTAGCTTCCGCCGACTGGGTTCCGAATGCAGTACTTTCGATCCGATATCCTCGTTTTCCGGCCAGCTCAAACAACTGTTGGATCTGGGAGGTAATTTGTCCGCTGTTTCCAAGCGTACGGCCTTGAACAGGCGAACTGATCAGCCCCATGGAGGCAACCGGATTCGGAAACAGCCGTGCGGTCACTTGCCGGCCTTTACTGGACTCAATCCCATATTTGGCCATCAAGAGGTCAAGGTTCTGCCGAAGAAAGAGACTAACCGCCTCGTCGAGCGTCAACCTCACAGTCGGTACCGCAGGAGACCCGGCCGCAGAGGAAGCAACGGATCCGGTCTCCATTACCGAGGCGGCAAGGAACAACCCGCCACCTAGGGCAACATTGCTCTCGATAAATATGCAGAGAATGGCTGCGAGGAAGGTTCGAACCATGACCTGCCCAATGCCATGCTGCCGAGCATCGCTACCAACTCGGTAGCTGATAGGGGAAAAGCCTGGCAGAACTCAAGCTCCTATTGCTCAAAATCAAACGAGTATGAATATACCCTGGATGATGACCGCAGTTCCATCGATACCAGCATCCGTCAGATGCTGATGCTGTGGTGGGATGATGAGAGTGATGATGGGGGCAAATCAACGAGTAGCGACTAATCCAGCCTAGAATCCACGTCACGCAAATGCTTCCGTACGCGAACTTTTTCGTGGTGTTTCCGTAGCAGCTGCCGGCGGATAATCTCTCTGTTTTCTGCCACAATACTAACCAGACGATCCATATCTTCCGCATGATCTCTCACGAGTTCAGACAACTTTTGCATTTGACCTTCCAACCGTTCCAGTCGCCACGTAAGATCGTTCATGGGACTGGCGGACGACTTCGGCGAAAGCTTCACCATCCGCTTCGGCGTCGTTCGCGGTAGCGCAGCGACAACAACATCTCGCTTCATGCTGACTCCTTTACTTCATGCGTGAGACACTTGACTGATCCGCGGAGCAGATTCAGTCTAGCGCTAGTATTATCCGCATGGATCAGGAAGTCAACGATTCCACTTCCTTTCTATTTCCTGATGGTCCTGCTAGAATCCGGCCTATGAAGAACATTTTCACGATGGTTCTGGCCGGCGGCAAAGGCGAGCGGCTGTTTCCGCTCACGGACCAACGTGCAAAACCCGCCGTTCCCTTCGGAGGGAAGTATCGCATCATCGACTTTACCCTGAGCAATTGCATCAACTCCGGCCTCCGCAAGATCGTCGTGCTCATCCAATATAAGTCGCACTCGCTTGATCGCCATATCCGGATCGGCTGGAATGTACTCAACGCCGAACTGGGCGAATACATCGCGTCAGTCCCTCCTCAACAACGGATCAGCGAGGACTGGTACCGAGGGACCGCAGACGCCGTGTATCAGAATATGTTCCTGATCGACGGTGAAAATCCGCAATATTTGCTGGTGTTGGCCGGTGACCATATCTACAAAATGAACTATCTGGAGATGTTCCATTGGCTCATCGCAAAAAGTGCGGATGTCGTGGTCGGTGCCATCGACATCCCAGTCCAAGATGCCACCCGATTTGGCGTGATTGCCGTCGACGAGGACTATCGGATTACCCGCTTCGATGAGAAGCCTGCGAATCCCATTCCTATTCCCAATGATCCGGCCCATGCCTTTGCGTCGATGGGGATCTACCTCTTCCGCACCCAGGCGCTTCGCGAATATCTGATCGCCGATGCTCAAGAAGGTACGGCGCATGACTTTGGAAAAAACATCATCCCCCGCATGATCGAACACAAGCGGGTCTACGCCTTCAAGTTTCAGGATGCGAATCGAAAGGCCGTCCAATACTGGCGCGACATCGGGACCCTCGACGCCTATTGGGAAGCGAATATGGATTTGGTCGCCGTCGACCCCCAGTTCAATCTGTACGACCCCGATTGGCCGATCCGAACCTATCAGGGACAGTTTCCCCCGGCTAAGTTTGTGTTTGCTCAAGATTTTCAGGGCGGACGAATGGGGGTTGCGCTCGACTCCGTCGTGTGCGGGGGATGTATCATCTCAGGCGGACGCGTGCAGAATTCGGTCTTATCGCCCAACGTCCGGGTGCAAGATCATGCCGATGTTCGCGAGTCCATCATCATGGAAAACGTCACGATCGGCGAACACAGTCGTATCCGGCGCGCGATCATCGATAAAGATGTGACAATCCCCCCCCATACTGAAATCGGATACAATCGAGAGGCCGATGCCCAGCGCTTTACCCTGACCGACTCCGGTCTTGTCGTGATCTCAAAGGGAATGAAACTGCATGCCGCCGTCGATTCATCCGGTTGATCTGATCACCGCTCTCCGCCACAAACATCTCACACCAGCCATCGTGTTTCTCACCTCCCGTCGAGCTTGTGATGAAGCCATGGAGGCCTTCGACCACGCAGATGCCGTGCTTCCTCCCGTTCGACAAGAGGCCATCGGCGCTGCACTCGAACGGGTCATCACTCAGTACCCGAGTATTGCCGAGCATCCGCTCATTCCCATCGTACAGCGGATTGGCGTGGCCGCCCATCATGCGGGGCATCTCCCCTCCTGGAAAATCGCGATCGAAGAACTGATGCGACAGGGCCATCTCGATGCCGTGTTCGCCACCACCACGCTGGCAGCAGGCGTTGACTTTCCGGCACGCACGGTCGTGATCACGCAATCCAGCATCCGCAAGTCGCGCGACTTCACCGACCTGACAATCGGCGAAGTCCAACAGATTGCGGGGCGAGCCGGCCGCCGAGGGAAGGATCATGTGGGCTTTGCGGTGATCACGCCCTCTCCCTACATCGAACTGAACGTCCTGACCAAGGGGCTGACGGGACAACCGGAAGCCATCGACAGCCAATTCACCATCAGCTATCCGATGGTCCTGAACCTCCTCAAGGCCCACCCTCACGAACACATTCAAGGCATCCTGGCCAAGAGCTTTGCACAATTCCAACTCAACCAACGTGCTGAACTCATCGAACGGAAATTGGACCTGGTGCAGACGCAGTTGGAACCATTCGGCCCACGGGTATGCACCGATTGGATCACCCAGTGGCAAACCTTCGACCAGGTGCGGAAGCGACATCCGGCTCGGCACCAGACCCATCGCTCAGAGTCTCCCGAGATCGCCGCGCGATTGCCGTTTCTCACACCAGGTCGAGTGGTGGGACTCACTAAGGGGCGAGGCATTGTCCTCCGACAGTACCGAAGCAAAGGCCAAAAGAACTCCATGCTGACGATGTTGCGGGCGGATGGCGCCGTCACGGAATGCCCGGTGACCAGTGTACGAGAAGTCTATGACCGAACCTACGACTGTGCGGAGATCCCGAGCTATCCCTGGTGCTCGACCGAATCGTTTGATCGGCTGAGCGAGCAGTTGGAGGATCTTCCTCCCCGATTGCCCATTCTTCCCATTTTGACCGCGCCTTCCGTGGAACCGTTGCCGGATGCCGTCGTGCAATCCTTGGGGGATTTTCCCTGTCCGACCTGCTCGTCCCGACCAGCTTGTCACAAGGATTTCCCCACGGCCTCCCGACTTCGCCAAGAACAGCACCGGCATACGAAGTCCATTCAAGCGCTGCGAACCAGCCTCTGGCACCGCTTTCAAGAGCGCGTGGATGTGCTACAGACATTCGGGTATCTCACCTCGACGGCGCAACTGACGGCCGACGGAGAATGGGCGCGACTGATTCGCATCGATCACTCACTCTTGATCACGGAACTGATTCGTGCCGAGGCGTTCACCGGCGCGGACCCGTCGCTTCTCGCCGGCATCATGGCCAGCTTGGCTCACGACGATGATCGCCCGGGAGCATTTCCACGCATTAGTCCGGGCTTGAGTTCGCTGCTGAGGCAGGTCCGCAAGCTCGCAGAGAGTCTTTCACCACATGAAGACCCACCGCTCCTCCGCGCAGACGTGGCCGCTTTAGCCGAGCGGTGGATCGCCGAGCCGACGCTCACCTGGATCGGACTCTGTCGGCTCACCACCATGGCAGAAGGGGATATCTACCGGCTACTTGCCAGAACGATTGAATTCCTATCACAGGTACAGACACTCAAAGCCACCCATCCTGGGTTGGCTGACTCTGCAGCGGAGGCACTCGCGCTGATCCGACGCGGAGTCTTGGAGGAATTGCCATGAACACGTCGCTCGTTGCTCATGAAGCATCGTGCGTACACAACGGCTTCCTTCCTCTAAATTATTGTGCCCTTCACGTTTCACGAATGACGGGAAAGACATGACGACCGACGAGCTCGAACAACTACTGGCCCGACAACCAATGGCACTCTTACATCGCTTGGCCCGCGGCCGTGTTCATCGACACTTTCGCGCCGGCAAGCGACGCCTGATCGAGTTGCTGCTTCAATATTCGAGTACGAATCGCGCCGGTCTGGAATCCGATCTCCAGGCTCTGCTTGAGGTGCGACAGCCCCGCCAAGATCCCGGTGGACGACCGAAGCACGCTCCTCCACCCGGCACCCGGAAGCAGCTACCGGCACAGGCACCGATTCCAGCCGTGATGGAACCAGCCATCTCACTCGCCGGTTGGTTGGAAGGCATCGGTGTGCCTGCTCCACAACCGTTCGTCCCGGACCCGTGGCAGATCGAGGCTCTTTCGGCAGTGAGTGAAACTGACGTCGTGATCAGCGTGCCCACGGGAAGCGGGAAGACCTACGTCGCAGTTGAAGCAGCCCGCCGCGCCATGGAGGACAATCGTACCGTCATCTACACCTCCCCACTCAAGGCCCTGTCCAATACAAAATACACGGAATTCTCTCGGCTCTTCGGATCGGACAAGGTCGGCATTCTGACCGGCGACCGTCAGGAAAACGGCCAGGCCCCGCTGCTGATCATGACGACGGAAATTCTGCGCAATCTGCTCTACGATGCCGCCAGCGGCGAAATCGATGTCCGATTGGACACGCTGGGGCTCGTGATTCTCGACGAGTCGCAATATCTGGCCGATCCCGAGCGCGGCGTCGTGTGGGAAGAGACCATCATTTTTTGCCCTTCACAGGCGAGGCTCCTGTTGCTTTCTGCGTCGATCGGCAATCCTCAAGACATTGCCGATTGGCTGACCTCGATCCGGCCTACCGCATGCCGACTGGTCCGTCACAGCAAGCGGACGGTCCCGCTCAGAGCGGGCTATCTCCATCCCAACGGGAAACTAACACCGTTGTTCAGGACGTTGGGAATCCCTTATGGACATCCCAATCAACTCCATCCGGAGGCCAAGCGCCTCTTCCTTGAGTACGAAGAAGAAACCCTACCCTCTGGACGTCCGAGACGGTAGGGTATGCAGTGGCACGGCTAGAAGCTAAGCGTAAGCCCGGCAGTCAGCCCGTGGCGGAGGGATTGCATTTCAACCAGTGGGAACGAAACCGATGGTCCATTGGCAGGATGCCCCTCCCAAGTTCCATCGATCATGCGGTTCCACCAAACCCTATAGCCCACCTGTACCGCGAGGTACTTTGTCACATTCACCTTTGCCCCGATATCGGCATCAGCTCCAAATCCTACTCCAACCATCGTAAAGCTCGGATCTTGAAGCTCACCGGTCACGACTCGCAGATGGTGGGTATCCTCATTCGTAAAAAGATTGATCGGCTTCAGTACGGCAGATCCATGGACACTCAACCACCGGGTCAAATGATATTCTCCCTGGACACCAGTCCGAAGTGAGTACCAAGTACTGGTATTTGAGATCACGAGGACGGCATTGCTCACCGGCACCCCACCAGGGGCACAGAGAGGATCTACCCCAGGAGTAAACGGATCCAAATCGACAGTGGTTCCCGCTGCCGAACAATGGACCTGCCGAACTCCGTAGGCTTCATGTTTCTGACGCCAATATTGGAATCCAACGAAGCCGTCGAAGGTTCCACGACCATTGGGAAAGTTCGTCAACCGCGTTCCCATATCCGCATTCACATACCAAAGGCTGCCTCCATCAATGTCACTATGCGTTCGTGAGGATGGGCTACCTCTATCCGGCGACAGAAAATCATCGTCAATCAGGCGACCACCACCGATGCCTGCTCCGCCCACATTCAGGCGGCCAAAAAAACGTGGCCCTACGGATAATTTCGCGCTGAACTCCACCACATTGGCGGAGTGATCGCTGTATATCAGTCGTGAGGTCGGGTTCCCGAGAGGAAATGAGGTCGAAGCGTCATGGCTCCATCGCGTGTCTCCAACACTGATCCAGGTACCAAGAGTAAGATCAATTTTCACCCGTTTGCTGGCTGGAACTTCTTCAGCAAGACCGTGTGACACACAGATCATGCCCCAGACGACGATGACCAACACTAAGACAGGTAGTTTCTGTGGCAACATTTCGACTATCGCCTCATTCCGACTCTTTGAATCATCATTATGTCAGCGCCTCGTTCAGCCTGCTCTGGCATGGCTCGTTGACATGCCGCTCGGATGCGCTCCTTCAGGAATTTTGCTGAACGAACGCCGAAAACCACACCAGCCACGTACCGATCATCGCAAGCAACAGGGTTCTTGTTCCGATACAGCTCCGGACCGTCATGGGGAATAGAGGCACGCTCGTCACCACTGCAGGTGCGCATCCTCTTCCTTCACCAGACTAACAAAGGGCATAACCAATAATTCAAAGCCAAATGAGTAGGCGGTTTCAAGTTCCAAGTGCAACAGGTGAATGATGGCGCAATTGCGCATAGACTTCCAGGGGCGTGGCAAAGTTGAGACATTTGCGCGGGCGCGTGTTCAGGCGATGAGCAATGGCGTTCAGCTCGCGCTGGGTGTAGCCCGACAAGTCTGTTCCTTTGGGCAAGTACTGGCGCAACAGCCCGTTCGTATTCTCGTTGGTGCCTCGTTGCCACGGCGCATGCGGATCGGCAAAGAACACCTGAATCTTGAGGGACTGCGCCAAGCGCGCGTGTTCGGCCATCTCTTTGCCACGATCGTACGTCAGCGTTTTCCGCAGGAAGGCCGGTATATGCCGGCGTTTCTTACTGAAGCCCTGTCGGGCACTCGGCGCATCCGTTCCCTTCATCCGGGCCAAGATGACCAAACGTGTCGCCCGCTCCACCAGCGTTCCAACCGCCGACCCATTGCGGGCCCCCTTCAGGAGATCGCCTTCCCAGTGGCCGGGCACCGTGCGGGGCACCACCTCAGCGGGGCGTGCGGCAATCGGCGTCATGTTGGGGATCTGGCCCCGTCGATCCGTTCCCCGCGCCCGAGGGCGCCGCGTCTTGTGCGCCTGACGCAGGGCCGAGAGCAATTCGGTACGCAACGTTCCCCGCGGGAGCACATACAGACCCGCATAGATGGTTTCCGTCGACAGGCGTTTGCGCATGTCGTCAGGATACGCGCGTCGGAGTCGCCCGGCAATCTGTTCAGGCGAGCACCCCTGCCTCAGATGGGTCTGGACGTACTGCCACAGCCAGGGATTTTGGAGTTTCCGGACACGCCGCGGCTGACAGGCCCGCGCCGACGCCAGGGTGTGCGCCGTGCAGGCGCGATAGCCGCGCTGTCCAGCGTTGCGAGCCATCTCGCGGCTGAGGGTGCTGGGGGCTCGCCCCAAGACCACCGCCATCCGCCGTAGCGAATGGCCAGCGGCCAGGCCCAGGCTCAAGGGCTCCCGTTCTTCGGCACTCAGGTGTCGGTAGCATCTCGTTGTCATGGCAACACCGTAACCCATTTGGGCGTGCAGTGTTGCACTTGGAATTAGAACTCAAGGTATAATAAAAAGACTTTCCCAAGAACCTCGAGAATGATACTCGAGATGATACCAGCTGGATAGATTTTTCGTTCTCTTTCGTTCACTCCAGGACCTGCTACACCCATACAAAACATGTGGAACTTCCACCGTCCCTCTTGGTAAGATGCGCCCGGCCATTGTACTGCCCAAGGTGCCGAGGTAGCTCAGTTGGCAGAGCACAGCCCTGAAAAGGCTGGTGTCGACAGTTCGATTCTGTCCCTCGGCACCACATTTCGCATAGTTAGAGGATTCACGTTTTGAACAACTGGCACCCAAGTGGCAGTAACTGGCACCTGAACGTCATTTTCCCCATTTAGAACCGCCTTCGTAAACGCTTCCAGCCTGGTCACGGCATCCCGCAATCGCGCATTCCAATTGTGAATGTAGTACTTCGCCGAACCAGGCAGCGGCTCACCTTTTAACGTCTGGATCACGGCATAATCGACGCTGCATTGTGTGAGCCAGGTCGTGAAGGTATGGCGAAGATCGTGGAAGTGTAGATCGTGCACCCCTGCCCGCTCGCAGGTTCGCATCCAGGTATGCTTGAAGGAATTCCCATCTTTCCAGTGATGGAAAAATCGACCGCCGATTCTTGGAGCTTTTCCGAACAACGCCTCGTACGCCAGACTGTTAAGGGGAACCATTTTGGGCACCCCTTTGATTTTTGTCTGGCCTGGCGAGGGAACCACCCACCAGCCGTCTCCCCGTTGCATCAGCCACTCTTCATGGATCTCGATCAGTTTGTTCTCCCGAAGGCCGATCTGCAGCGCGGCCATTGCAAGCCGCCACACATTCGGTGAGGCGGCCTCACGGATTTTGAGCAGCTCCCAGCCTTCGACGATCCGCTCGCGCTTCACATACTCAGGCACCGGCAACCGTTTGAGCCGATTTTTATCCAGATGGTCCATATCAACGGCTAAATTCAGCACGGCCATGAGGGCCGCGCACTCTCGCTCAATCGTCCCTGGAGCCACATGTCGTTTCTTATCCTCTGGGCCGATCAAGACAGAGCGACGCTTTTCCAGATACGCCAATCCATCTTCGAGACGGATATCCGAGAGCTTCTTGTCGCCAAAATGCGGAATGAGATGGTGCGTGAGAACGGTATGATTCCGCCCATCGTTCTTCGGCCGTTTGGCTTTGAGATATTGCAGGTAGATGGGGACAAACTCGGCAAACGTCATCGTTGAAGGCTGCTCAGTAATAGGGATTGGCGCTTTCTTTGTGTCCGGCTCCAATGAATTCGCATGAATCGCAGTCATGATTTCGAGCGCAGTCTCTCGTTCACGATCGAGCGTCAAGTCATACCCAAGGACCGGTCGATAGCGTTTTCCACGATACCAATAGGTCAGAATCGATCGTGTTCCCTTGGGAGTAGTGATGCGTTGAATATTCATCGCAGGCCTTTCTGACGAGGCAATACAAACAAAGGGTTTCGATGGTAGACCTTGCCAGGTCTGCCGTCAACGGGCTTCGGCAGTCCTCCTTGCGCATCGAGGTCTTTCACCACACCGCCCTCACATAAGCGTCTCACCCAATGTTCAAGATCTTCTTTGACAAACATGACACGATGCCCATAACGAACCCGAGGGATATCGATTCGCTGATAGAGGGTCCGTTTGGTAAGCCGCAAAAACTTCGCTGCCTCACATATTGTTAAGAGTGTCATGGGTTCTCCTGCTTAGATCTGCCCATTGAACAGACATGCTTCTCAATCCATCTGTTATCAGGCTAGTCTTGCGATACCACGTTCTCCTGTCCCACCCTGGGTTTCTGTGCGGCAGCATTTTCCGTCATGCTCGACACATTCAGCCGAGTGAGCCTACCGACTGCTCCGCACAACTCTCGGAGAGTGGCACTTATGAGAGGGTTCAGAATTTTTGACCATACCGAAAAGGTAGGGGGGCTATATAAAAGGAAGGACCGTGGGACCTGGTACGCCCGAGTCCCGAAGAGGTACTCACCTAAGAGGATATTGCCAATACCTCTCCTATGGCGCCAAAGCGGGCCAACCGAACCTTCGCTTTCTCGATGCCACGCTCTTCAACAACCCTGTGCTGACCCTCTACCAAGACGCGAGGTTTGAACTCCACACCGGCCCGTTCCTATTCGAGTTCCAACTGCACGGCATGCCTAGCGAGGAGTTCTGCTCACAACTGGATACCTTCTACGCCCAACTCCCAAAAGACTTCCGCTACGCGGTTGAAATCTGCAAGGCGGGATTACTAGCCCCTGACTATCGCAAGGTCTTAGAGAACCATGGCGTAGCCCACGTCTACAATCATTGGTCCTACATACGGTCGTTGGCTGAACAGCATCAACGGATGGAAGAGCGATTCACAGGTCCCTTCATGGTCCTGCGACTGTTGACACCGCTCAAGATGTCCTATGAGGCTGCGAGGAAACTAGCAGAGCCGTACACGTAGATTGTGGAAGAGCTTCCAGAGATAGAGTTGCCGGATTGCCCTCGCACTTTGGCATATTCGACCCTTCTCATTGTAGCAATCCCAGTCGTTGTGCATCGGTGTGAAGTCCAAGCCCAGGCAAATGCACCAAACAACTATCCTGCTCCCCTTGAAATTGAGACCACCTCTAAGACAAGGTCCCCAAGCGGACCAGGGAGGTGGCAATGGTATCCAACTCAACAGAACCTATTGAACGATGGACGGCGAAGCGTCGTGTGGCGTTGGTGGTGAGCATCTTGAAGAGCGACACCTCAATGGCGGAATCGGCTCGGCAGCATGGGCTGACGGTGGCTGAGATCGAGGACTGGCGCGACAAGTTTCTGTTAGGTGCCGAAAACGCGCTCCGGAGTCGCCCGAAGGATGAAGAGGCCGTCAAGGATGAGCAGATCAAAAAGCTCAAGCAAAAGATCGGGGACCTGGTTCTCGATAATGACATCTTACGGGAGGCCTTGAAACCCTACCCTTTGGACCGGAAGACATCCGACGCGTGAGAGCCAGCGTGTTGGGTGTCTCAGAGCGACGGAGCTGTCAGGTGCTCCGCGTGAACCGAGCCGCCTTGCATCGGGCTACCGGAACAGCGCGACGTCGAGGTCGCACGGCACCACCGTGGCTAGAGCGGTTGCGATATTGGATTCAGCAGCATCCGACGTTTGGCTATCGGCGGCTCTGGGTGCAGTTGCGATTTCGAGATGGCATCGTCGTCAATCGGAAGGCGATCTATCGCGTCCTGAAGCAGCAGGGTTGGTTCGTGCATCAACGCGTCGCCACTCCACGCCCTCGCGTCCGCGGCTGGGTCAGTCGGACCAGTCGCAGCAATGAACGGTGGGCGATGGATGTCACGCATATTCCCTGTGGCCATGACGGCTGGGCACACCTGGCCGCCGTCATCGACTGTCACGATCGGGAAGTCATCGGCTATGAGTTCGCATTACGCAGCCGAGCCAAGGAGGCGGAACGGGCTGTCGAAGCGGCCTGCCTCGCGCGGTTCGGAACGTTACGTCCGGTGGGCGCGCCGGTTCTCCGCAGTGACAATGGGTTGATCTTTCAGAGCCGGCGCTTTCGCCAGGCGTGTCGGGACTATCGATTGCAGCAGGAATTCATCACGCCCTATACGCCGGAGCAGAATGGGATGATCGAGCGATTCTTTCGCAGTCTCAAAGAAGAATGTGTCTGGCAGCATGTGTTTCAGACGTTCGAGGAGGCGCAGCGGGTCATTCGGCAGTGGCTCCTATGGTACAACCACGAGCGGCCGCACCAAGCGCTCGGGTACCGGAGTCCAGTTCAATTCCGCGCGCAACAGTCAACCCAGGTGGCTTGATTTCAGGGGAGCACTACACAACGAAAACATCTTTGCATGATTCGGATGAACAGGATTGAGAAGAGGTTGCGAACGCACGATTTTCGATGGGGCTGAATCTTATGGTATACATAAAGTGCATCTAATCAGATTCGCGACGCGGGTACTTTATGCTACGCGGTGACGGGGCTCCACCCAGCTTGGACAGCTGAGTTCCGCCACCGCTCTCATGCCTCTTAGAATCTATCCTGCCATATTCTATTCTTTCTTCCCCAGCATGCATCTAGCGCGTTCCATTCACTTGGAGTATAAGACGCACACAGTCATGTATTTCGCTACAGACGCATGGGGAAGAATTCACAATGACATCACGCAAGCGTTCGGGCGCACAGAAGAGTTCTAAACGCGCAATCCTTAACACCTCCCTCTCCAAGAAGCTACCTGACCGCTCGGCTAGCCGACCGAGTTTCTATTCGCGCGCTGGGGCGGAAACAAAACAAGAGCGGCTGTTGGTAAGTCACCGTGGAGAAGAAACCATCCGGAAACATCGCTGGAACAGATTTGCTGTTGCGAAAAGTGATCATCGCCTCGAAGAAACGGCAACTTCCAGGATCAGGGAGGACTATTCAATGACAACTATTGAGCTGACGGCATTCGACTTAGCGCAGCGATTTGTTGGGATTGCAGAAGTTCCCGATCAAGCATCGAACCCCCATATTTTGGCTATGCTCAGACTAGACGATGATTGGCCTCAGGGGGATGAGGTGGCTTGGTGCTCTGCATTTCTAAACTATGTAGCCTGGTTACTGAGATTGCCACGATCAAAAGATTTGTTAGCACGGTCATGGTTACGGATCGGCCAGGCTGTTTCTATCGAAGATGCCTTGGTCGGATTTGACGTGGTCGTATTCAAGCGCCGTGATAGGGACCCTGGGTCAGATGTGATTGATGCTCCTGGGCATGCTGGATTTTTTGCTGGGCGCGATGGGAACTCCGTTCTTGTTCTCGGTGGGAACCAGTCAGATTCGGTGAACGTGAGTCCATATCCTATAAAGCGACTGCTTGGCGTCCGCCGCTTACTTGCCTAGAGGCCAGCTGTTCCGCGGGAAGTAGTTATGCTTGCACCCCCATACGGTGGGGAAATTTAATAAGGCAGGGCCTCAACGCCCCCAAACAAGTTTACGGAATTGCGTCCGACGCGCCAATTTCTGATTATGTGTGTTTCGAAATGGGCCGACGTTACGGGGAAGATTATCTGCAAGAGTATGGTCCCTTATGCATCCGCCTGTTCTAAAGTGAAACATGATGCGATGTCTTTCCTTATTTTCCCCCTGAATCTAATTGGATTCAGATAGATCACAATGAGATACACCACAGTCCTGGTTCTCTCTAGTCCCCTCGATAATTAATCCAAATCAGCCGGTTACGTATGTAGTAATTAGAGCACAGATCTTGCTGTGTTCCAGTCGAGCCATTTTGAGTTCCAATTCAGAAAAATTGATTTGAAAATGGCGATGGGCTTGGGGTAAGGATTCGTCTTGTTTCCTAAATACGGGTGCCGTCTCCCGAAGAATGCAAGGATGCTAGTTCGAAGGAGTGGATAAGCGTGAAACCAGGGAAGCAGCCAGTCGAACCAAGTCACTCTTCGGCTTCCAGTCAATCGACAGCGTCATCCCCCAACGCGCCTCAAGAAAAATCATTTCTTATTGCAGCACCGTCGATCTCGCTCCCAAAAGGCGGTGGGGCTATTCGTGGAATGGGAGAGAAGTTTGCCGCGAATCCGGTCACTGGCACGGGCTCCATAACCGTACCGATCGCCACTTCGCCAGGTCGTTCAGGATTCGGCCCGCAACTGTCGCTTTCTTATGATTCAGGCTCGGGTAACGGCCCGTTCGGATTCGGTTGGAGCCTTTCCGTACCTTCAATCACTCGCAAAACTGACAAAGGGCTTCCGAAGTATCACGATGCCGAAGATTCAGATGTCTTCATCCTCTCCGGTTCAGAAGACCTTGTCCCAACTCTCATCAAGAACGAGGTTGGCAAATGGGAACCGGAAGTTCTCCCCGACAGAACCGTTGGCGGTCAGATCTATCGTATTCGCCGCTATAGACCCCGGATTGAAGGTCTATTTGCTCGCATCGAGCGATGGACAAACAAGACCGACTCACAGGACACATTCTGGCGTTCTACCTCCAAGGACAATATCACCACTTGGTACGGCAGGACCGCAGAAAGTCGTGTGCAAGACCCCTCAGATCCCACAAGGATTTTCAGTTGGCTCATCTGCCAGACCCACGACGATAAAGGCAACGTGCTGGTGTACAGCTATAAGCAGGAGGACTCCACCCGTATAGACCTCGGCCGGGTTCATGAACGTAATCGCACAGATCAATCTCGTTCGGCTCAACGCTACCTGAAGAGAATCCGTTACGGGAATCGCGCACCCTACTTCCCTGAACTAAAGCTGGGAACGTCCTGGCCAGAACCACCAGGTGCGGATGCGGAAAATGGCAGTCAACATTGGCTGTTCGAAGCGGTATTCGATTATGACGAGCCACATTATCAGGAGCAAGAATCTGATGAACAAGGACGAGTCTTTGCCGCTGCGTCTGCAAAGGTTCCCCAGAATGCGAACTGGCCTGTCCGGAATGATCCCTTTTCGTCCTATCGATCTGGTTTTGAAGTCCGCACCTATCGGCTCTGTCAGCGCGTGCTCATGTTCCATCATTTTCCTGACGAGGACAATGTCGGCCAGGACTGTTTGGTGCGCTCCACAGACTTCACCTATGAATACGAAAAGGATCCTGGCAACGCTCGGATCCCCATCTATTCCTTTCTGGCCTCAGTCACCCAGTCCGGCTACGTCCGACAGGGTGATCGATATCTGAAGAAATCGTTCCCACCCGTCGAATTCACGTATAGCCAACCGGAAGTCCAAGATCTCATGGAAGAGATCGATCCCAAAAGCGTGGAAAACTTGCCGATGGGATTGGACGGCACGGCCTATCAATGGACGGATCTGCACGGCGAAGGAATCCCCGGCATCCTCACCGAACAGGGCGGCGCCTGGTTCTACAAGCGCAACTGGAGCCCCATATCCGATAAGCTGCCGGACGGCCGCGAAGTCGTGAAGGCGAAGTTCTCAGCACTTGAAACCGTTTCTCTGAAGCCGAACGTCACCCTCAACGGCAGTGTGCAGTTTATGGATCTGGCTGGAGACGGCCAACCCGACCTTGTCACCCTGGATGGGCCTACGCCTGGGCTCTATGAGCATGACAAAGCGGAAGGATGGGAACCGTTTCGCCCCTTTACAGCGCGACTTAATCACGACCCACGCGATCCAAATCTCAAGTTCGTGGATCTGGACGGCGATGGTCATGCTGATGTGCTCATCACCGAAGACGACGCCTTGGCTTGGCATCTCTCATTAGCTGAAGAAGGGTTCGGCCCAGCCAGACGCGTCGCGCAGGCATTGGATGAGGAGAAAGGTCCACGCCTGGTCTTTGCCGATGGGACTCAGTCTGTCTACCTGGCGGATCTCAGCGGAGACGGGCTCACCGATCTTGTCCGCATTCGGAATGGAGAGGTCTGCTACTGGCCCAACTTGGGCTACGGACGTTTCGGCGCGAAAGTGACAATGGACCACGCGCCCCATTTCGACCACCCTGACCTATTCGATCAGAAAAGGATTCGTCTCGCGGATATCGACGGATCCGGCACCACCGACATCATCTACCTGCATCGTGATGGGATACATCTGTACTTCAACCAGTCGGGCAACAGCTGGAGCCAGCCACAACGGCTGAAAGTATTTCCTCGCATTGATGATCTCGTAAGCATTGTCCCGATCGACCTACTCGGCAACGGGACCGCGTGCCTGGTCTGGTCTTCGCCCTTACCTGGTGACGCTCATCGACAGATGCGTTACGTCAATCTGATGGGCAGTCGCAAGCCGCATCTCCTTATTAAGACAATGAACAATCTTGGAGCAGAAACGCGCGTTGAGTATGCGCCCTCGACCAAGTTTTATCTTAAAGATAAGCGTGACGGGAATCCTTGGATCACCAAGCTGCCCTTTCCCGTCCACGTGGTTGAGCGAGTCGAGACCTACGACCACATCAGCCGCAACCGCTTCGTCACCCGCTACGCCTACCATCACGGTTACTTCGACGGCGAGGAGCGTGAGTTCCGCGGTTTCGGCATGGTCGAGCAGTTCGACACCGAGGCCTTCGAAGACTATGTCGTGGGCGTGCAGGCCGTGCATGGTGCCCAGGAACTGACACCGGAGCTCAACCAGCCGCCAGTCACAACCCGAACCTGGTATCACACAGGGGCATTCCTCGACCAACCAAGAATCCTGCATCAGTACCGACACGAGTACTACGGGCAGAAACAGCATATCCCCGAACCGATTCTCCCGGCGGGGTTGATCGCCAGCGAACTGCGTGAATGCCTCCGCGCGCTGAAGGGTCTGCCGCTGCGCCAGGAAATCTATAGTTACGACGGCTCGGCAGAACAAGTACACCCCTACACAGTTGCCGAAAACAATTTCGAGATACGCTGGTTGCAGCCGCGTGGGGGTCAGCGGCACAGCGTTTTCTTTCCGGTGGGCCGGGAGTCCATCTCGCTCAACTACGAGCGTAATCCGGCTGACCCTCGCATCTCGCACACCTTCGGCCTGGATCTCGACGATTACGGCAACGCCCGCAAGTCCTGCTCGGTCGTGTATGGCCGCAAGATCGCCGACGCTACCCTTCCCGCAGAAGTCACCCGCGACCAACAACACCGTTACATCACGTATGCCGAGGCGGACTACACGCCAGACATCGAGCAAACCGCGCCAGTCGAGGCCTACCGGCTGCGCGTTCCCTTCGAGTCCAGGAAATTCGAGATCACCGGTATCGCGCCGGACGCCGCCTTCTTCCAGTTCGAGGAGATCAAGAACAAGATCGCCGTTGCAGCCCCGATCGACTACGAGGTCGTCGCAGACGGCGTCACACCGCAGAAGCGCCTGCTCTCCCACAGCCGCACGCTCTTCCTCGACAACGCTCTGAACCCGTTGCCATTGGGCCAATGGGACACACTGGGTCTGGGTCACCAGAGCTACAAGCTCGCCTTCACGCCCGGTGTCACCGCCATCCACTACGCCGGCAAAGTCAGCGATGCCGAATTCACTGCGGCGGGGTATGTCCACTTTGGAGGTGACGCCAACTGGTGGATACCCTCCGGCACGGCTGTCTATCCGGCGAATCCACGCGACACTTTTTATCTCCCGATCGGCGCCAATGATCCGTTCGGCCTGGAGACGATCGCCACCTTCGATCAGTATGTCCTGCTCATCAAAAAGGTCGAAGTCAAACAGGCCGCGTGGAACCTCGTCACAGCCGTCAACGATTACCGCATCCTTGGCCCGGTGTTGATGACCGACCCCAATGGCAACCGCTCAGCCGTCGAGCATGATGAGTTGGGCATGGTGGTCAAGACCGCCATCTTGGGCAAGGCCGGCTCGGCGGATGGCGACACGCTGGCAGACCCCACGACGCGGATGGAATACGAGTTGTTCAATTGGAAGAACAACCGCAAGCCCAATTTCGTCCACACCTTCGCACGTGAGCAGCACGGGGCCGCCAATCCCCGCTGGCAGGAAAGCTACGCCTACTCCAACGGCAGCGGTGGCGTGGCGATGGTCAAGGCCCAGGCGCATCCGGGCAAGGCGTTCAAGGTAAACCCGGACGGCAGCAAGACTGAAGTGGATGCCGATCCGCGCTGGGTGGGTAACGGGCGCACGGTCCTCAACAACAAAGGCAAGACGGTCAAGCAGTATGAACCGTATTTCAGCACTACACACGAGTACGAAGCCGAGAAGGTGCTGCGCGAAATTGGTGTGACGCCCATCCTCTACTACGACCCAGTCGGGCGTAATATCCGCACGCTGTTCCCCAACGGCACCTTCGCCAAGGTCGAGTTCACGCCATGGTGGCAGAAGGTCTTTGACGCCAATGACACCGTAAAAGAGAGCCAGTGGTACGTCGACCGCGGCAGTCCCGATCCGACGGCGCAACCAGAACCGCTGAACGACCCGGAGCGTCGCGCCGCATGGCTCGCTGCCAAACATGCGGATACGCCAGGCGTGATTCACTTCGACAGCCTTGGGCGGCCTGTCTACGCCGTCTCCGATTACGGCGGCGGCAGGACGGCGACGGTACGCTCGGAAAGCGACCTGACCGGGCGCCTCTCAAAGATGTTTGATCAAGCACAGCGTGAAGTTGCCAGCGGCTTCGTCGGCATGGCGGGAACTCCAATAGTCGGCGACAGTGCCGAGAAAGGCCGCCGCTGGACCTTTCAGAACGTGCTCGGGGCTCTCGTCAAGACCTGGGACGAACATGGCCGCCAGTTTCGTGCCGAGTATGACAACCTGCACCGCCCGGTGAGCACCTTCGTGCAAGAAGCCGCTCAGGCCGAGATCCTGTTCAACTATGTAGTTTATGGCGACCACCTGGGGCAAGCCACTGCTCAACCGCTGAATCTACTCGGCACGGCTCACCTGATCTTTGACCCGGCTGGCATGGTACGAGTGCCGCAGCTGGACTTCAAAGGCAACCCGAAGTCGGTCGATCGCGTACTGGCTAAGGATTACAAAAATGATCTCACTTGGAGTGCGCTGGTCGGTCTTCCGGATGTCGCTGCCATACAGGTAGCCGCAAACCCTGCGCTGGAGACTGGCGAAGTCTTCACGGCCACCTCACTGCACGACGCGCTGAACCGCCCCACTCGGGTCACGTTGCCAGACGGTACAATCATTGTGCCAACCTACAACGAGGCCAACTTCCTTGCCTCACTCAAGGCACAGATCAGAGGGCAAGGCAACTTCATCGAGTTTCTGAAAGGCCAGGATTATAACGCCAAGGGCCAGCGCCAGTTTGCGCGGTATGGCAATGAGGTCTTCACTCGCTACTTCTACGACCCCAAGACCTTCCGTTTGACGAATCTGCTGACCCACAAGTCTGGCGCTGACCCACAGACGCAAGGGTTGCAGAACCTCAACTACAACTACGACCCGGTCGGCAACATCACCCAGATCCGCGACGACGCGCAGCAAACGCACTACTTCAACAATGCCGTCGTCAAGCCGGAAAGCCTGTACGAATATGATGCGATCTACCAACTCATCCGAGCCTCAGGTCGTGAACTCGCCGGTGGTGTCAACGACGCCATCCGAACCCACACCGATCTGGATTTTGTCCAACTACCGCACCCTAACAACGTCGGTGCAGTGCGCACCTACACGGAGGAGTACGAATACGACTTACTGGGGAACGTTAAAGTACTAAAACATCGATTTCAACCACAGCCCGGAATCGGCAATGGATGGACCCGCCATTACCACTATGCATTTGACGATCCGTCTGGTAATCGAACGAACCGATTGAGTGCCACCAGCATGCCTGGCGACCCGGACGGCGGACCCTACAGTGGCACTTACGCCTATGACGTGTATGGCAACATGACCCGCATGCCGCATCTGGCGACGATGGACTGGAACTTCATGGACCAGTTGCGCCGGGTAGATCTGGGTGGCGGCGGAACGGCGCATTACGTCTACGGCCTGGGTGGACAGCGAATTCGCAAGGTGATCGAGCGCAATGGCAACCTGAAGCTCGAATGGATCTTCCTCGGCGCGGTGATGATCCACCGCCGCCGGCGGCGCAACACAAACGATCTGCGCATGGAACGCTGGACGGTCCACATCAGCGACAACACCGGCCACATCGCGCGGGTCGATACAAAGGTCCGGGACGACGACAACGACGATCCCGCCAACCCGCTCAATGTTGCGCTGATCCGCTACCAGTATGCCAATCATCTTGGCTCGGCGGTGCTAGAGACGGATGAGGACGGCGATCCGATTTCCTACGAGGAATATCACCCGTATGGCACGACGGCGTATCGCTCGGCCAAACCGGGTTTCGATCTGAGTTTGAAGCGCTATCGGTTTAGTGGCAAGGAGCGGGACGATGAGACTGGGCTGTATTACTTTGGGGCGAGATATTACGCCCCGTGGCTGGGGAGATGGACGAGCTGTGACCCAGCCGGCTTTGTAAGTGGCCCGAATCTCTTCCGCTACTGTGCCAACACCCCTGTAGTTCTTTCCGATCCAACTGGCATGCAGGAGATGGATAGACGCTTTGCGTTGCCCCCCGACATCGCCAACGTGCCATCCGGTGCCAGTGCTGCTGATATACAGCGGCGTGCAGGGTTGCTGCAACAGCACGTGTTTGGGCTTGGTTACAGATGGTCTCGTGACGGAGCTGAGAATCCAAACCCAACCTACAGTGGAAATCAATGGAACTTCGGAGTATTCGACCCGGAGCACATTCCTGAGGGAGACCCACTGGGCATATTGGGTTCGCGCCCGCCGACGAGTACCCCAGGTCCGGAAACCAACTCGGCTGAAACACCGGATCCATCGGCAGAATCAAGCCATCCGCCCGCCGAGGAGGCAGAGCGCGATCGAGCCGAATCCCGGACAGACCTTGCTCCAGTTCCAGATGCGGCTCGATCGGTCCTTCAAGAAGCGGCGCGACCAACTAGCGTGACGGGAGCAAGACCGAGGGGAACACTCCATCTTTGGTCCGGAACACAGGGCAAGGCAGATGCGCGTGCAGCGATCCGAAGCAGCGGTTCCGGTTGGATGATGGGCGACATCGAAGGGGCACCAACTCCCGAGCATGCGGCCGGAGAGGCGGAATTCAGCCGTGCACGAGCCCGTGCTCCTGGCGGACAACTTACGCAAGCGGAGTTCGAAAGTATCTGGGGGCCGCGGTCTGCTTCCGTTGTGGGACGCGGTGCTTTTGCGGGCCATCCGGTGGAGGCTCATGGCACGCCGGCACCAACGTCGATTCAGGCCCGATACGAATGGCCGGCGCGAGCCATTGGCGGAGGACTGGGCGGAGGTCTGTTCTTCGGTACCGGTATGTTCACCGCGATAACCGGAGGACAAGATCCCAACCCAGGGGTTGCAATACCGTTGGTGCTTGCGGGTGTCGGAGAAGCAACGAGCGGCATCATCTATGGCTCCGGTGCGATTCTGGGATCTGCCGAATCCATGGCGATCGGAGCTGCTGGCGGCACCTTATTCGGAGGGGCAGCAGCCGCGATTGGTTTTGGCGTCGCCTCGGCCCGATCTTTCGAGCGTGGCGATACCGCAGGAGGCGTCGTAAATGCTCTTGGAGCAGTTGGCGGAGTACTTTTGATCGCCTCTCTCTTTACTCCTGTTGGGTGGGTTGGTCTTGCAGGAGTGGGCCTTGTCGCTCTGGCTGCTGGATTCAATTTGGGCCGGTGGCTCGGCGACTGATGCGAAAGGCCAGAGGATTCGTCACTCCGCTAACGCGCGCGGTTAAAACCACTATGGAACTCGAACTCTTGACCGACCTAATCGACGCCCTCGGCAAAGTCGCTAGCACGAGAACAAACTTGGAACGCTCCGGTTTGGAGAAGAATACTTTTATGTGTGTGATCCCAAGTACCAACAAGGCAGCGTTGAACAAACATCAGCAGAATGAGTCTTCTCAACAGTGGCAACCATTGGTCGAGAAGACCATGTTGATGACCAACTTTCAAGATCTGGTCCGATGCACCACGCTCTGCTCACCGCCTCGCGCTCACGGATGAGCGCGAGGGCCAGTGGCGCGACAGAACCGGAGAAAACCATGAAAAGATCCGATCATCGCTTTTGGCCTTTTCGGGCAAGCACAAGTGCCATTGTGTCCGTCATCGTGTTTCTTGTGATTGTGGCGGGCATGTTCATCTTGCACTGGAAGTATGACCACCCAGTCTCATTGTCGGAGAACACGATTCTGATCGGCCTTCTTGCCTTTAGTTTGTTGCCGGTGGCGCTCGCGCTTGTCGATCTCTTTATCGAGCGCGGAGGTGTATTGAAATACGGAGGATTTGAGATTGAGTTTTCCCGTCTTGAACGTGCGGCGATGAAAGATATTACGATTCCGATAAATGTTGGCGTCGCTGGACAGGCGGTTACGGATAGTAGCACGACGCAAATTCTGGATGCGCTCAAGAAAGCTACGTCATGCGATGTGGTCATCATTGATGTGGAAGATGGCCAAGCCTGGTGGGAGACCAGGCTTCTCGTGTTGTTATCGGGCGCAGAACGACTTAAAAGGCCACAAAAGATCGTGTTTGTTGGAACCATTGCGGGACAGCGACAGCAGTTTCACGGCTGGGCACACCCGGATGAATTGCTTCGGTGCTTGATGAGAAGTCATGAACAGTATCAGCGGAGTCTGTTAAGAGCCAGAGCGGCTGGGCGACAATGGGACCTGGTTGAGCCGATACACCGAGTTTCTCCTGGACCAGGGGTCACCCCTCCTGCTTATTCTTGGATGACTTCGGGTCTGGCTATACGCCATCCGTGGATGGCCTTTGATGCCTCAACTGGATTACCGAATGAATTTCTCACTGAGCAGCTGTTGGCTTCCGAGCTTGGCCAGAATTTCGAAACACAAATGCCGCCCAGAACTATCAGTTTGGGACGTCTGGATGACTTGTTTCAGTCGGTCTTGATCAAGGAACACCTTGATCGTAGTTGGTCATCGAGTCGCCTGATGGACGTTTTTTTTGGCCTGAAGCACGAGTTTATCGCGGTAACCCACCACAATGAATACAAACTCATGATCTCAAAGGTGGATGTGTTGGCAGATATGATGAGGCAAAGTCGAGGTACAGATGGTGTACAGAAGTAGGTGAACCATGGAGGGATCGCCCCATCTGGTTTTGACGTGGTGATGTGGCCACCATGCCGTTCGCTTGGCCTTGGTAAGCGACAGTGATTTTGAGCGAGGACACCCATGAAAGTTGATGGCAAGTTTTTGAAACGGACGATGGATGGATAGACGTTTGGACAAAAAGACCGAGAAAGCCATTAAGGCTTTTCAAGTGTACAAAGGCTTGAAACCCATCAGGAACATATTCAATCGATGTCGTGTACAGACCAAAATCGAAGGAGGTTCCGCTCATGAACAAGATGATCTTCCCGGCAACCTTGAAACTTCGCGATCCGGCAACATTCCCCACCACAGGCAAACCGGTTGGGGAACTCCAAAATGTGCTGATGAAGTTGAGGCTCGATGTCAAGGCCAGCGATCTGGCGCGGAAGGAGATGGGCGCCTCCACCGTCGATGCGGTCAAAGCGTTCCAATCGAGAGCTGGGCTACCCGCCAATGGAAAGCTCACTCAAGATACAGTCGCAAAGCTGAATGCTGAGTTGGCGCATAGCTTCGTGATTCAGAGTAAAACGCGCACCCAGCGTTTGCAGAGTTTGCTTCAGCAGGTGGGACAACAGGTGGATCCTCAGGAAATGAAAAGCCGCAAGTTTGGGGCAAGTACCGAGCGAGCCATCAAGGCGGTTCAAGCGAGTCTGGGGGTGCCGCAGAATGGACAAATCACAGAAGTCCTCGTCAATAGACTTCGCGAGGAAGCACTCAAGAAACAGTTAGGCGCTAAGACGGAAGTGGCCCATGTTCACCGTACGCTTCTACGTGCCCTGAACATCGCAAAGCTGAAGGACATTCGAGTCGATGCAGAAGAACTCAAAGGCAGGAAGATCGGACCGAGCACACAGGCCGCCATCAAGGCTGTGCAAACGAAGTATGGTTTGCCTGCGACCGGCCAAGTGGATACCGCCACGTATGACCGCCTGACGTCGATTGCGGTCAGCATTCCCGAACCGGTGCGACTATTAAAAGCCAAGACTGCTGCTGAGCTCACGCCGCTAAAGAGGAACGTCCGGCTCAATGCAAAAAGCGATCATGTGGCGAATGTGCAAAGCACGCTCGCATTCCTCGGTTACAAGATTAATGAGGCTGAGTTCAAGAGCAAGGTGTTCGGCAAATCGACTCGCGAGGCCGTGGTGAGCTATCAAAAAGCCCGGGGATTAGCGGTCACTGGGCATGCGGCCGGTGATACTCTGAAAAGCCTGAATCAGGAGATCCAACGTGCCAATCCTATAGCCCAAGCGGAGCAGTTTCCCTATCGCGTGCGCGGTTCGGTACGGAACGAGCTGTGGCAGGGCATGCCAGGTGTCACGGTTCAGGTTTGGGAGAAGCTGGTCAGCGGCCAAGGGGCGAAGCTTGCGGAGCGCAAGACCGGCACGAACGGCTTCTACGACATTCCCTATGATCCCCCTCGCGATACCACAACTAAGCAAGTCAAGCAGCCCTACAATCTACAGATCAAGGCAGTGGATTCTGCCAATGTCGAAATTGGCAGCAAACTGCTCTTCAATCCTACACAAGTAGCCTGGACCAATTTCACCAAGGGCGATCAACCCTATCGTGGAACTTCGGAATGGCAGGAACGCACGACCGCTGTTTCTAAAGTGATTGGCACTGTAAAGGTCGCTGACTTGGTGGAAACTGCCGCAGATCGACAGATTACCAGAGCGGCGCAAGCGGCTGGCCTGATCGATGAGGATGTGATGCGGCTAGTCTTGGCGCATCGTGTTGCAACACGATTGAATCACCCACAAATCGGGCCTGAAGCCTGCTACGCCTATATTGGACAAAACCTGCCTTCAACATTGCCGGGTGAGTTAATCGATAGCACAGAAGATTGGACGCTTATTGAAAATTTGGTGGACTTGGCGGCTAACGGCCTCGTTTTCATGGACGACGATCTCAGGACAATGGCGTTCGACAACGCGGTTACCTTAAACCTCATGCCGATCGCGGTTGGATTGAAGAAAATTACCGTCCTGGCCGCTCTCGCTCAACTCAAGCAGACATATGCGCTGGAAAAACCGATTCTCGTAGGCAATGGGAGCTTGAAGGGCTTACTCGAGTCATCAGCGGTGACCAGTGCACATTTTCCGGCTGTTGCCCAAGCCTTTTTGGCGCACAAGAGCTTTGGGCCGGAGTTTTGGTCTGATGTGAGTTCGCGTCCCGGTGACTTCGGCGGAGCCGACGCGATCAAAGATCTTAAGACCACGGTTGAGGTCGGTCATGTGACGAAGAACTTTTCGCCGATGCTGGTCGCTCTCAAGCAGAAGATGGCAGATCCGACTGTCCGAGCTATCAACACTACGCGGGATTTAGCCAAGCTCACCCACACTGACTGGGTGGGACTCATCAATGACAACGGCAGACAAGTACCTCCCAATACTGATGGCAATACTCCCGACGAAAAGGTCAAAACCTACGCCGGGACTCTGCTCAGTCAAAGCGAACTCATGTTTCCGGCTACTGCCCTGGTTGCAACTGTCGCTCGTGGCCCCAATAACCCCTTACCCAAGGCCGACGCGGTGCAAACTTTACTTGACCAGAATCCTGACTTCGATCTGCGTACCGGGAACCTGGACACCTATGTCAAACGTCACAACATTACTCTTGATGAAGAGACCTTGACTCAGGCGCGCGTACTGCAGCGCGTGCATCGCCTCGCGCCGATTGCCTCGGCAGGGAAGGTTCTACTGGACCAGAAGATCCACAATTCCGCCCAGATCGTTGCCATGGGCAAGGATAAATTCCTCGCGACACTCACCAAGGACGAGCAGGTCGATTCTCGTACGGCGGGGACTGTGTATGGGCTCGCAGAGCATCACTATGGTCAGGTTTTGCAACGGATCGCCGACTATCGCTTTGACCTGCATCGAGCAGACCCGAAGGCCATCATTAACCACACGTACACCGATGCGGAACTGCCACCGGAGTTGCGGAGTATTCCGAACTTAGAAATCCTGTTCGGTTCGCTGGACTACTGCGCATGTGCGCACTGCCAGTCGGTATACGGCCCCGCAGCATATCTTGCCGATGTCTTGCGTTTTCTTGACCAACATCGCTCCGAAGTGGCCAACAAAACGGTGAAGGACCTCCTGTTCGAACGTCGACCGGACATTGGAAATATCAAGCTGAATTGCCCGAATACTGAAACGCCGATGCCTTATATCGATCTGGTCTGCGAAGTCCTTGAGAACGCCATTGCAGCTCCCAATCCGACACCCAACTTTAACTTTCAAACGACACGAACCGCAGCCGAGTTAAGAGCAAGTCCAGAACATGTCCGCAGTGAAGCGTACGACAAGCTCCGCTCAGCCGACTTTCCACTCAATATTGCGTTTGATTTGTGGCAACAACAGGCGCGACTGTTTCTTCGCCATCTTGGGGTCGACCGATGGGATCTAATGGATGCTTGTCAAGTCAGAAGAGCGGGCACTCCCCGCACGCCTACCGATACAAGTATTGCCGGTGAATATTGGGGCATCTCATCTCACGAGACTTCGATTATCATCGCAACGGCAGACAATACTGCAGAGAAGCAGAAGATTTATTGGGGTATCACAGGCGCAGCGATCCCAACAGAACTGAGTGTCGCTGATTTCTTGCGCCGCAGCTTTCTGACCTATCACGAGCTGCTCGATCTCCTCTCTGTGCGGTGGATCAATCCACCCGGCGATGCGAACAATGTCGTGATCGAACGACCAAACGCCACGTGTGACACGGAACGGCAGAAACTCGTCAATGTGAACGTCAATCGACTCGATAAGATGCATCGCTTCTTGCGCTTGCGTCGTCACGTCGGGTGGGAGATGTGGGAACTCGATCTGCTGGTTCGAGCCAGCGCGATCGGCAATGGCACCCTGGATGGGAGCTGCCTGGAGCGACTAAAGCAGTTCGCGCAGTTGCAGAAACGGCTTGGGCTTGCGACCGAGCCGACACTCGCACTCTTCGCGGATATCAATACCGAAGGCCGCGTCAAACCTGACCGGCCACAACAGTCGCTCCCTTCTCATTACGAAAAACTTTTTTTGAATCAAGCTATCACCAACCCGATCGATGCTGCTTTCACTCTGCCAATTGCAGCGGGAGTGTCGTTGTCAGCCCATAAGAGTACAGTCCTTGCGGCATTTAAACTGAACGAAGCAGAGTTCACGTTACTGCAGCCGAAGTTATCGAACGATAACCTGACTGTTTCCAATCTTTCTCGGATTGGGCGCTATGCAATGCTCGCTCAAGGCCTGAGACTACGCATCAAAGACCTGCTCATTCTGGAGACTCTGTCGGGTACCGCCAACATCTTCGCCACACCCACGGCGACGCTGGAGTTTCTCGATGACATCACCTGGATGTCATCGTTCACATTCACCACCGATGAACTTCACTACTTGCTCACCATGAATCCCAGTTCACCGCTCGGACTACGCGATGATGCAATCACCCAGACTATCGAGGGACTGCGTCAGGCCCTGCGAGCCGATGAGGGGACTAACTCTGCAGGCGTGATTGCGAGCCAAGCCGCAACAACATTCAATGTGACGGCGGAACAAGCGCACCTCTTGTTGGTACATACGACCATTGGCGCCAAAAATTTATCCCAAGTGCTGCAGGACCCGGAACTGGTGAAACTGGATAACGCTGGGAAGTTCGCCACGCCCGTGACACCCACCAATTTCCCTGATGCATACACGGTGTTTCGAACGCTGCACAAATCCGCATTCTTGGTACAGCGGCTTAAACTCGACGCAACGAACCTTAACTGGCTGCTTGGTAACGCGGCGAAGTTTAAGATGCTCCAACTGAATACGTTGCCTATAGGGAGTGCGCCTGCTGCGTCGCTGTTTCCTGCCTGGCTCAACCTTGTCAAATGGGTTCATTTCAAAGATCTCTACCCAGAACCTGAAAGCATCTCGCTCCGACATGTGTTCGACTTGGCAGGTGTGGCGGCAACGCCATTGCCTGAAATAAAAACGGCGATCGCAAAGCTTACCCAATGGGAAGCCTCAGAAGTCGACGATCTTGTTGTCGTCCTTTCGCTGCAACATAGCGGGGCAGCATCAGATTTTGCCAATATTCAAAACTATCTTCGGGTGGACAAGTGTCGCCGGTTGTCCAAACGCATAGGGGTCACGGTTGCAAAATTGGGCACCTGGGCCAATCGTGACAATAACGCGGCAAATGCTCAACGAGACGCGTCACAAGAAGTCCGGCAGGCTGCAAAGTCAAAATATGACCATGCCGTATGGCTTGAAAAAGTCACGCCGGTGGAAGACTCACTACGCGAGAAAAAGCGAGACGCATTGATCGGATATCTGGTCGCAAACTCTGTGGTGACGATGCCCCCTGAGATAGTGCAGGGGGCGAAGCGCTATCCCAACCCGAACTACTGGCGAGACAGCAACGATTTACTCAAATACTATCTTATCGATGTCGAAATGTCTGCCTGCCAGCTCACGTCACGTATCAAACAGGCAATAAGTTCAACGCAGATGTTTGTGCAACGGTGTTTGCTCGGCTTGGAACAACCTCGCATTGAAGTATCGCGTGCCGAGCAGCAGGATGGCGTGTCTGAAAACAGTTGGAATCAATGGAAATGGATGAAGAACTACCGGATTTGGGAGGCCAACCGCAAGGTGTTCCTTTATCCTGAAAACTGGATAGAACCGCAACTGCGTGACGACAAGTCGCCATTCTTCAAGGAGCTTGAAGGTGAAATCCTCCAGGCGGACATCACGGACGAAAACGCGACGGCTGCGTTTCTGCGCTATGTGCAAAAAGTGCACGAGGTATCGCGCCTGGATATCGTTGGCGTCTATTATCAACTGGACGACACGGACCCTCGCGACAATCTACCTCCAGATATCAACGTACTGCACGTGGTCGGTCGCACCAAAGCTCAGCCAGCCATCTACTACTACCGCCGATTCGATCTGAATTACGGTGACTGGACGGCGTGGGAGAAGATTGATCTCGATATACAAAGCGACCAGGTTATTCCTGTTGTCTATAACAGGCGGCTGTACCTTTTCTGGCTCAGTTTTATTGAAAAACCACAGAAAGTGAAGAAATTACCGCCAGCTAAAGCAGCCAAACCCTCGGATACGTCGGGTGACTCGCCAGAGCCTCCAAATCAGTTAGAGATACAACTATGTTGGAGTGCATACCGAGCTAATGGATGGGCGCCAAAGACGGTCTCTCATCAAAAGCTGATCCACCCCTGGCAACGACCGCTTTATTCTTACAATCTGAAGCCCCGGTACAAAAGCCGTGAGAACCTCTTGTGGTTGGATGTGTATATCTCACAATCTCGGGAATTCAACAGTACTCAGTTCTGGGATGCCTATCGCAATACCCGTGCCTATGTAACCGCTCATCGCCCGCACGATGAAACCGCCAGGCCGTGGCATTCCTCATCATTTATCTTTGACGGGACTGTTATAGACGTCAAAATGAAAGCCCTGCGAGGGCAATACCACGTCCTCAATAGCAATGGAACCGTCAACGAGTTTCTTAGCGAAACCACATCACTTTCTTATGTACGAGACAACTTTGGAGACGCTGGACGAGCAATCAAGGAGCTCGGGGAAGGTGGCGGCCCAGTCTCGAGACGCTATGAGATTGGCCCTCGATTGCCGCTGCCAGGTGGGATGCATTATCGCAATACAAAGTTGGTGAACAACACACACGACATGAACAGTAGCAATGCCAATGTGCTCGAAAACAGCCACACTCGCACCCTTCTTATGGGTGCCAAGTCGCCGTTTGAAATCGTGGCATCACAACACAGTATCGTTTTCGATACGGCAGCGTGGGGTCCAGTGCCGTTCTTTTACCAGGATAACTCGCGATCCTTCTTTATTAAGCCCGAGTGGCAGCAGGTTATTGTTGGCTATAACCAAACGCTGCAGACTTACAATTACAACTTCTTCCCCTTCTATCATCCATACACCGCGTTGTTTCTACGCGAGTTAAAACGGTCGGGTCTTGACGGTTTGCTCAATCGTCAAATTCAGATCGCACCATATACCTACTACCCGGGGAATTCCTTCGATTTTAACAGCTATTCCCCTGGCGCCATGAGCATACCAGATAAGACCGCAAAGAATGACAGGGTGGATTTCGAACGTTATGGAGCCTATGCGCTATACAACTGGGAGATCTTCTTTCATGCGCCGCTGATGATTGCTTGCAAGTTAAGCGAAAATCAACGATTCGACGAAGCTATGCGCTGGTTTCACTACATCTTTGACCCCACCAATACAGAATCGCCCAATGTGCCTCAGCGTTACTGGATCACCAGGCCGTTCTTCGAACAGAACAGTGACGCTTACCGCCAGCAACGCATCGATAACTTATTAAAAAACATCGATCAGCACAAAGACGAACTGATTGCGTGGAAGAACAACCCGTTCAAACCTCATCTCATTGCGCGTTATCGCCCCGTCGCGTATCAAAAGACGGTGGTCATGAAGTACATCGAGAATTTGATTGCTTGGGCTGACCAATTGTTCAAGCGCGATACGATTGAATCAATCAATGAGGCGACTACGCTCTATGTACTGGCTTATGAATTACTCGGGCGTAGGCCAGTCAAGGTGCCTCATGTAGAGCATGCGGACAAGTCCTATAATGAGCTGGCTACTGGGGGCGGGCTTGATCCGTTTGGCAACAAACAGGTCGACATCTTAATGGAAAACTTCACGGAGACACCTGTACGTGTGACACGCTCATCGCCCGGCACCGAGCCGCTACCAACGCTGAAGGTATTTTATTTTGGAATTCCCAATAACGATAAGCTCCTGACCTACTGGGACACGGTTGAAGACCGCCTATTCAAGATTAGGCACTGCATGAACATCCAAGGGGTCGTGCGGCAACTCCCCCTGTTCGAACCGCCGATCGATCCAGCTTTGTTGGTCAAAGCCGCGGCAGCCGGTATCGATCTTGGCAGTGTCATCGCTGATCTGGCTGTGGCTCCAGCTCCCTATCGATTCCGTCACTTGGCGCAAAAAGCGCAGGAGTTCTGTGGCAATGTGCGGTCACTTGGGGACAAACTGTTGGCAGCGATCGAGAAATTTGATGCCGAAGGATTATCACTTCTGCGCTCCTCACAAGAAATTACCTTGCAGAAGGCTGTGCTTGAGATCAAAAGACAACAGATTAGTGAAGCCAACACAAATTGGGCTGCCTTAGAGAAAAGCAAAGAGTTAACCCAACAAAAAAAGGAGTTCTACGAGAGCCGAGAGTTTATGAACGCATGGGAAGTTACAGCGCTTTCACTGGGAGGGGTTTCAGCAATCGCACAAACTGCAATAGCAATCGGCTATGTGCTCGCCGGTGGATTGGCTTTTGTGCCGCGATTCACGATTGGTGCTGCTGGATTTGGTGGTTCGCCCGAAGTTACTGCCGACCCTGTGGATGGACAAAGACTTTCAACAGCAGCAGAAGCAGCCGTCAAGACATTAGGAGCTATCGCCAGTGCTGCCGATAAACTAAGTGCTCTTGCGTCTACCGTTGGCAGTTATCAACGACGACAGGACGATTGGGACTTCCAGGGTCAATTGGCAACTAGCGAAATCGCCCAAATCGAGAAACAAATTACCGCAGCTCAGATTCGACTCGCCATTGCCGAGAAGGAGTTGGAGAATCAAGAGTTACAAATCGAGAATTCACAGGCCGCTGATGAATACATGAGAAGCAAATACACGAATCAACAGCTGTATGACTGGCAACTCAGACAAATCTCCGCGATCTATTTTCAGAGTTACCAATTGGCATACGACATGGCCAAGCGGGCGGAAAAATGCTTCCAGTTAGAGCGCGGTGAACCGACCATAACTTTTGTTCAGTTTGGTTATTGGGATAGTCTGAAGAAAGGTCTATTGGCCGGAGACAGACTGGCAAACGACATCCAGCGTATGGAGGCTGCATATCTCGAACAGAACAACCGCGATCTGGAAATCACAAAACATGTATCGCTGGCTCAATTCTTCCCCTTGAGTTTGCTTGCGTTAAAAGAAGCAGGAGCCTGCACTATCGTCTTACCTGAATGGCTGTTCGATATGGACTACCCCGGTCACTACTTCCGTCGTATTAAAGCAATCTCCGTCAGCATCCCTTGTATCGTGGGTCCGTACACCAGCATCAACTGCACACTATCTTTGACCAACCACGGCATTCGAGTTCGCAAAGACGTTGCTGCTGGTTATGGAAACCCCTTGACTGCCGGTGACGACCGGTTTTTCAAGAGTGTGGTTCCGCAAACTGCCATTGCGACGAGTCATGGACAAAACGATTCGGGCATGTTTGAGTTGAACTTCAATGACGAGCGTTTTCTTCCGTTTGAAGGCGCCGGAGCTGTCAGCGAATGGCGATTAGAGCTTCTTCGAGAAAACAATCAGTTCGACGTAGCATCAGTGTCCGACGTGATTCTGCAGATTCGCTACACAGCCAGACCCAGTGGAGATACCAATCTTACCAAAGCCGCTAAAGACAACCTCGCTGCCATATTGCCACAGGCCGGTTTGCGGCTGCTAGTCTTGAATCATGAGTTTGGCGGCGAGTGGCACCGCTTTTTCCATCCAGATACAGGACAAGACCAGGTACTGACGTTCAACCTTGGCTTGGAGCATCTGCCTTTTTACGCACGAGGTAAAAGAAACATCAACTTAGCGAAGGTTGAGTTAGTTGTAGAGGGAGCTACAGGCGTAAATTATGTTGTGAAGCTAATCCCTCCTGGAGGTCCTGAATCAGACAATCCCTTGAATCCCGATCCAAATTACGGGGGCCATCAGAGCATGGCGAAGAGCGATTTTGTGCCCTCAGCATTACTGCTAGGTAGCTGGCAACTGAAAATTCGTCGGGACACTGTCGCCGATTTCAGATCATTACCGATTGAGGAGCTGAAGAATGCCTATCTGGTATTGGGATTTAAAACATCATGATGCTTGATGGATTTTTAGGTTGGGTCACTCCCCTGATTGTCCAAGCCTGTGATCCGGAGAGGGTTATTCTCTTTGGATCTTGGGCGAAGGGGCAGCAAAACTCTGACAGTGATCTGGATATTTTGGTGATTGCCGACAGCCAACGCAGCACCTTGCTTCTTCGTCATGAGTTACAGCAACTGCTCTACCCAAGTCCAATTCGCATCGACATCCATGTTGTCACAACGGCAGAGGTCAAAGCCGAATCAGGAAAACCATTCGGGTTTTTAAGTTCCGTACTTTCGCGTAGCACAACACTGTACGTGAAGTCGTGCGCCGCAGGAAACGCTTGACTGGTCAATGATGACATGGTAAAAAGAAATTGTTCGGAAAAACTTAATGTATCTGTATTACTTGCTGAATCGTCTTGAGAGAGAAAAGCGATTCACAAAAAGATTTCCGATCTAGAAGAGAGACCCTCGGCCACCTAGTGCCCGTGGGTCTTTCACTTTTTAGGACCTTGATTCATATCTCTTGCCTTGGGTATTGGTAGGTCTCCTGTCTCTTCTCACATCCCTTCTTTAGAATACTTTGTCCTTTCCCACATCCCAGGCTGCGGCAAACGGCCATCAGTTTTCCTAGTAGAGCGGTTTGGGACAACCAGTCAAGATGTTGAGGCCGCTTACATCTACGTGAGCGCATCTTCTGTCCGCTCGAGATCAGCTGTTGCACTACCTTGGGATAGATCTCCTTCCTCGCAAAATGCTAGTGCCGCACCATCACAGAGGAACACAGCAGCACAAGATCGAGGCCATCAAGCTCAGCCATTCGTCCCCATCTTCTGGGGATAACCTTGTCCGCAAGTCGAGTGATGCGCAAGCGTCGCCGTGTAACATGGGCCGTTCCGCATGTTGCCTATTTTTGAGGCGTCTGCTGTGTCAGAAGCAGACCACCACGAGTAGTAGTGTTCTGGAATCTTTCAGATGGAGATATGAATAGGAGGAGAGACAGGACTTTCACTATCGTCTCACAGCGGCCAGCCCTGATCTGCAAAACTATAGAGACGATCGTCACCGAGAATAAGGTGATCGAGGAGCTTGATGCCGAGCAACTCTCCCGCTTCCCGCAGTCGTGTGGTGAGCGTCCGATCCTCAGGGCTCGGCGTGGGGTCGCCGGAGGGATGATTGTGGACGACGATTATTGCAGCAGCATTTAGAAGGATAGCCGGTTTGAAGACTTCACGCGGGTGCACAAGGCTGAGAGTGAGTGTCCCGATTGAGACAATGTTCACACCGATGCTGACATTCTTGGCGTCGAGACAACAGACGAGGAACTGCTCGCGATCCAGACCTGCAAAGTATGGGCGCAGCGCGGCAGCCGCCGCGGCGGAATCACGAAGGAGACCGCAGGGAGCATTGTGCCCAGCTTCCGGTACGAGCGTGATCCGGTAGCGTGGAATGAACTGTGGAACGGGAAGTCGGTTGACGGATTGTTTGGCCATGGTGGCACCTCCTGCATGTTGAACGAACTGGCGCTTTCGCAGAAACCGAAGCGCCAGGACAGGACAACGGAGGTGACAGGGCGAGGACTGCCGAAACAGCACGGGCGGATGAGCACTCAGCGGCGGACATGACAGATCTGTGCTGGCGCGGACGCTGCGTCAGACGATCCGTGCGCGGCAGGCCATCGGCCTTTCATGGCGGAACAAGTCCGATCGACCGACGATGACAGATGAAAGCGCCTGTAACAGAGCGATGGGACCGAGACGGAGTGTCGCAAGCGGAAAAGTGAAGCGAATCAGGAAGTGAAGAAACGTCGATGTGGAACTGAAAATGAAGAGAGTGAAGGGGAAAGGTGATGGGGAATAGTGCGGGGATTGCTGCCTGAGTACGCGAAGCGTCGATTGGCTCACGGCTCCGTTCACCTTCCTGCGACTCCTGACGCCGCTCAAGATGGCCTATGAAGCTGCGAGGAAACCAGCAGAGCCATACGCCAGGATTGTGGAAGAGCTTCTAGAGATGCGGAGAGACACCGTGATCTTCCCCCAATTCTGCGGACACCAGGTTACGCGACAGCCGCCCTCGCTTCATACTCGGCTGGGGAGTGATAGCCGAGGGTCGAGTGCCGACGCTGTCGATTGTAGAACACTTCGATGTATTCGAAGATGTCCTGAGTGGCTTCTTCCCGTGTCCGGTACTGCCGATGATGAATCAGTTCCCGCTTCAACGTCCCGAAGAAGCTCTCAACGCAGGCGTTATCCCAGCAGTTCCCTTTGCGGCTCATGCTGGGGATGAGGCCGTACTCATCGAGCAGGCGCTGATAGCTCGTGGCGGCATACTGACTACCGCGATCCGAGTGGTGCAGGAGCCCCGCCGTGGGAGTCCGGGTTGCCAGCGCCATCGTGAGGGCCTGCTCGGCTAGATCGACAGTTACCCGCTGCCCCATCGCCCAGCCCACCACTCGGCGTGAGTACAAATCCAGCAGGACGGCCAGATAGAGCCAGCCCTCCAAAGTCCAGACGTAGGTCAAGTCTCCGGCCCACACCTGATTGGGTGCCGCGACCGTGAAGGCCCGATTCAGGGTGTTCGCGGCCACCGGGAACGGATGCGGGGACTGGGTGGTGGCGCGCCACTTCGTCATGGTCTTCGCCCGAATGCCGCCGTGGCGCATCAGCCGCGCCACGCGATGCTCGCCAACACGGTGGCCCTGTTTGACCAGAACGTCCCAGATGCGAGGACTGCCGTAGGTTTCCCGCGACTGCTGGTGGATCACTCGAATGGCTGAGAGGAGCGTCCGTGTCTGAATGGATCGGGCACTCTCCGGCCGTGACCGCCATGCGTAATAGCCGGCCGCCGAGACGGCGAGGGCACGGCACATCAAGCGGATGGGATAGCGACGGTCGTACTCCTGGATCACTCGATATCTCATCGCGACTCCTTCGCGAAGAACGCCGCCGCACGCTTTAAAAAATCCCGCTCCTGCTTCAAGATGGCATTCTCTCGTCTCAACCGGGCGAGTTCTTCCTGTTCTGCACGCATTGACTGGCGTGTATGGCCCTGGTTTTCGGCCTGTTGCTGCTCGGCCCGCCAGCGATAGAGGAGATGGTCGGCAATCCCCAGATCTCTGGCTACTTGTGCAACCGGTCGTGCCGAGTCTCGGACCAACCGCACGGCTTCAGTCTTAAACTCTTCCGTATACTGCCGTCTGGTCTTGGTGCTCATACTGTCCTCCGATTTCATCCTGTTCCTCCTTATACAGGTGTCTGTGAAATCGGGGGAAGGTCACCGTGGAGCTTGTAAAGAAAGGCAATGCGACAGGAACGAAAAGCGTATGTCTTGGTGAATAACCGCAGTGAGGGTAATGCATCCTTAACATTTCAAGCCAAGAGCATCACACTGCATGCTGCGGAGACGTGAGCGTTGGCCATTTGAATTTGTGGTTGTCCTGAAGACAGAAATTAACGAGCCTTTCAGTATTCCCTCGCTTGCCTTACACTTTGATCCGGGACACTTATTGAATCTAAATAGATTCAACCGTGTATCTAATCAGATTCAGATATTCAGTGATGTTCAATGTTACTACACAGTCGAGTCGATGATCGTCCCCCCACATTATCTCTAAAATTCAATCAATTGGGCGCTTCAGTCTCGTACAAAGGCATAGCTCTACTAGTGGAATGTAAATTGCTTAGGTACTAAGAGGCGGATGCGACAAAGTCCGCATCACTCACATAAATGAAAGGAGTTGGTTATGCCAGATAGGGACAAGCAAAACCCAAAAGATTCTCCGCAAGTAAATCCTCAACAAGCGAATGTCCCACCGATAGAAACGCCACAAATTCAGCCCTCCGCATTAGCTGCCAATACAAAAATAAGTGATCTAACTGTGGCAGACCTAAGTAATATTATTGCGGCTCAGGCTGCTAGGGAGGTTGCATCGATTCTTGGTAACCGTAATCCGGCAGGTGTGCATGTCAACTCAGGACCGCCGGGATTCGTCAATGGGGGAGGACATGCTAATTTCGATCCTGCTAGTCGATTCAACCTTGGAGATGTCGGAAGAGCGGGTGTGCATGTCAACTCAGGACCGCCGGGATTCGTCAATGGGGGAGGACATGCTAATTTCGATCCTGCTAGTCGATTCAACCTTGGAGATGTCGGAAGAGCGGGTGTGCATGTGAACTCTGGGCCGCCGGGATTCGTCAATGGGGGAGGACATGCTAATTTCGATCCTGCTAGTCGATTCAACCTTGGAGATGTCGGGAGAGCCGGTTCGCATGTGAACTCTGGGCCGCCAGGATTCGTCAATGGAGGAGGACATGCTAATTTCGATCCCAAATCACGTATAGATAATACCCTTGTCAATGTTACTTTGCCCGATGGTGGGAAAGTTGCCATTCCGGCAACGGGTCCTGTTGATATGACCATACGAGGCTTTCGCGTTAAGCGTTAGCCTGTGCAATGGATGAATCACATGGTCTTATCGAATGCTACGGGGAAAACCTGGTCAGAGTGGGCTGGCAGGCTGCTTCATACTTTTGTTGAGGCAGCCTGTTACTCTGATAACGTACGACATTTGCTGAAGAACGATCCGGTGTCGGCACTTCGTAGGTGGCACTGGGAATCTGATCATGTGCCTAAATCTCTATTGCCACCATCAGCCGAGGTGTCAGTTACGCTTAACGATGAAACGCTGCTTGGCCCAGTAGCGTGGCGAACAGGATTGAATGGAGAGTGGTTGCGACAACCCCAAATTCGTCTTGTATTCGCCGGCGCTAAACCTTTAGGCCTGATTCACGGTGATGAGCGAAGCTTGACTGCCCTGGCGTGCTTCGTTCGGTCACGGAATTATTTTACGTTATTAAGCCCGCATCAATTCCTACCACAATCCGATTCATGTAAAGGTGGCTATAGTAATCGCATGAGACAGGTAGGCAATGCATGCGCAGGTTCAGGAGCATGGCGCGGACTTTTGATTGCCGCAGACGAACAAACAGTGTTGATGGCTTGGTTGTGTCAATTATTTGGATGGGAAGGCTTTTTAGGAAGACTGCTCGGCTACCCGCTCTGCTGCTGCGAGGCCTTTGAAAGCCGCTGGCCGATTGCTGCTGCTAGTTATGAAGGAGACGTTGGCCTTATGCTTCTGGCTCAATCTGCGTCTGGAGCGGTGGAGGGCGTTCAGGATCTCGAATGGACCACTAATATCTTCGCGCGCTATTTCGGCTGGGAAATTATCCAGCATTTTCCATGTAGATTCGATTGCCCTGCTACAACGATGCTAGCCCACCGCTATGCCTCGGTACTTTTACAATATTGGCCACATGATACCCAAGAAATACTGCGGCATTTAAGTTGCCCACTGTTAGTAACAGCTGATCATGGCTGTGGTCTGTTTCCAGGTGGTCGCGTTACGTATGAAAGTGCTGGCGTAAGCCTGCACTATGATCAGAAATTTGTACAATTTGTTGGAATGGGCAGCAAACTCACTCAGCATATTGCATCTACTTCTCGCTTGCCTGTGACTAAGGGCGGAATCTGGAAAGGTATGGACGCCAATGATTCAGGTTGGATCCTGAACATTAGATCCATAGAGGGTAGCGGATTAGGAAGACAATAATATGAAGTACTTCAGCCGACCTTATCGAGACAGTGTAGAAAGTAAATATTTAGCCGTTGCTCACGGTAGATATTATGAACCATTCGGTCTTCTCAGCCTGAGTGACGAGACTGAGCTTGGGACGGAAGGTATCGTACTTGAAAACCTAGAAGGTGAGATGCTTGTAATTCACCCTGAGAATACAGCATGGGCGTTTCTTAGTGAAAGTGAGTCGCAGTGGTTCAGCCAGCTTAACGGTAAGTCATTTGGCTGGTTACGCCATAACTTGTCACCATACTTGTGTACTGACAGAGTACTCGACTTTGTTGCACATCTCTATCGCCGCGGGTTGTTGACCATCAATGGACATTCGGCTGTAGATCATCGGATGTTTGCAGATGGACCTAATTATGATGAGGGGAACCTGATTGAACTGCTGATCACTGAAAAGTGTAATCTTGCCTGTCCGTATTGCCTTGCAGGGGCCAATTCATCCATGCCTGCCATGAATAGTAATATTGCTCAAAAAACTATAGACCTTGCATTTGCCATGAGAGAGACAGATACGCTAGCTTTCGAGTTTGCTGGAGGGGAGCCTTTTCTTAAATATGAACTGATGAAGGATACGGTCAAGTACATTCGGAATCATCCCTTACGAGGTAATAGAAGACTCTTTGTCAGTGTGCAGACCAATGCCACGTTGCTAAATGAGGAACGGGTTCAGTGGCTAAAAGATGAAGATATCCGTATTGGTATCTCTCTTGACGGTAGCGTATCTAGCCAGAATTTGAGTCGCCCACAACTAAATGGGCGCGAATCATATAGTAAAGTTGTCAAAGGAATTACTCTTCTGCATCGATTCAGTGTGCCATTTGGCGGTCTAGTCGTGCTGAATCAATCCAATATAAATGACCCTGTTTCGTTGGCTAATACTATGCTGGATCTTGGTATCTATGGATTTCGATTGAATCCAGTGGCATATCTAGGGGATGCGAGAAAGAATTGGAATGTCATTGGTTTAAGTCAAGAAGAAGTAATTACTTTTGTCAAAAGACTGATGGGTCATATCGTTGATAACAAACTGCCGTTGCTCGAGGACAATGTTCGCAGCATGTGCGATTTTCTGACTAGTAAGCAACGACGGACGCGCTGTATGCGGACTCACTGTGGAGCAGGAGATACTTTCCAGGCAGTTGCCGCCAATGGCGATATCTATCCGTGTGGTAGGGCCACGCAATCTCCAGGACTTAAGCTGGGAAACATCTTTGATGAAGGCTTGGTTAGATTGTCACAACCCTCACGATGTAATGACGTAATGCAGCAGATTCGAGAGCGCCGTCCGGCAGGGCTTGAAGGATGCGGCAGTTGTAATTATCGACAGCTATGTCAGTCCGGATGTTCCGCTCAGGCTTGGGAACGTTACGGCACAGTGCAACATCGAACTCCGGAATGCTCTTTTTATAAAACACTCTACCCCTATTTAATGCGCTGGTTGTCCTTTGATCCAATCGCATTCGACCATTTGAATGCTTGCAATTATTTCAATAATGAAGGGGTACATTTCTCGCACGATTTTATTCCCCTCCCAAGCAAGGTACTCGAGGTTAAAGCATGAATCGAGAAGTGGAAAAATGACTTCTGGCGCAAGCGTGGGAACTGCCTTTGAAAGGGATATGCTGACAGACTGTGATGGTCTATGCTACCCATCTGCTCCAGGAAGCACTGTCGACCTGCTATTGGGATATTCCGCCTTAGCACGTGCAGAACGATTACGGGAGCACCTCTTATCCGAGATTGACAAAAATAGAATGGATAAAAGTGAGCTTCAGCTCGCGAATCGCATCAGGGCTATTCTTGATAATGTGCCTCGAGATTGCCTCTCCTGTTTGTTCTCAACACCCTTAGCAGAGATTGATACCGCGCCTAATATCGATCAAAGGGAGGGTGATTGTACAAGCGTAAATAAGCGATTTCTGCTCGGTGTTCGGCACATGATTCATCACCCCGCACTACCCGATGCTACTTTTGTATTGCCTCCTTCCTTGTTCTTCGGTGGCCCACTGTACCTACCTCATCTTAATGCTATGCTGCGAAATGATGAGCCTGCTGTCACACTCGCAGTGGTCGAAAGCGAGGGTAAAACCCGCTTCGTTTGGAGTGACGGATTGAGCCTAACACTTATTAATGATGGGAGTAAGCTGCCAGAAGACTTCAAACATCCAAGACTCAGGGCCTTGCCTCATGCAGGGGGAATCCCTGTGCTCAACGAGATAGCAGAAATTGCTCCCACGCTATCTGCCTTTGAGCCAGCAGCGCAAGAAGAGATCGCAATAGGGGTCCAACGCGTCGAAGCTGCGCTGAAACTTCTGAAGCGAATTTGGCCACTTGCCTTCCATGCTCTAAGTCGCCACATCAAAGCATTCTGTATTCTTAGGCATCGCAGCTACTCGCGTAGTCATAGCCCGCCTGAGTTACCTGGAACAGTCTTTTTGAGCGTTGAAGATGTTGAGTGTTTGGGTGACTTGCTGTGCCATGAATCAAGTCATGTTCGAATGAATATCTTTCGGTGGTACGACTCAATAGTAGTCGCACGCAATCCCGAAGCCGACGCTGCGAGTTTTGTGTCACCTTGGCGATCAGATTTGCGGCCGATACAAGGGCTTCTGGATGGTGTACATGCCTTTCTTAATGTATGCCGATACTATCGGCGACTTGAGGATCAATTTCAGACAGGTGAGACTTTCCGGACCATTTATGAGCGGCAAAGGAAAAATGTGATCCAGGCTAACGTAATACTACAACAGCATGCAAAACCGACAACGATCGGCGCTATTCTGCTAAACCAATTTGCGCTAGAGGTAGCACAATTATGACTCAGCTTCCTCAGAGCTGGGCGATGGGCACGGAGGTTGGGCTTATTGCCGATCCTTCATTGCGAGCTCGGCATCGAATTGAGTTTGAAGAACGAGGTGCTGCTGTACTTGGCCCCCCCGCTCTCGACCTTAATACGCATGCAAAGCTTTTAGAAGAGGCTTGTGTACAGCGAGAGATTGCAAGCTGGAGTCTGATTTCAGAACGGTGCCCTGGAGAAATCTCCCAGGACAATATACGAGCACATCTAGGGTCACAAGCACGGAATTTTCTTTCGTCAGTTTCTGTCATTAACTATTTGGAATATGTTACAGGCTACCGACTCACACCATCCTGGAGCGCAAGTTGTTATACATATTACGATGGCCCAGGTCACCATATGGGAGAACATTGTGACAAGAGAGAAGCATGTCGGATTGGCTTGCTAACATATCTTCAAACTACTTGGATGTCTGGCACACAACCCACAGCGGGACTACAATTGCATGTTTTTCGTGGTGATAGTACTGCAAGTGAGCTAGTAGTACGTATCACAGGGTTATCCAACCGAATTGTCATCTTGAACGGAGCAGATCAGGCCCACCTGCGCCCCGCATTGATTGCGGGAGAGCGCATGACGATGCTGGCTGGGTGCTACCGATTGGCTCACGAAATATAACAGATTCCTATGCAGTGGAACGATTGGCCCCCAAGTGATCCCACACTTATGCCGGGTTATGAAGCATGGCGGGCTGGGAAGCTTGAAGATGCCCATTGGTTTTTTCTCGAAAGAACCATTGGGCACCCGGATTGCGCTGACGTGTGGCGAGGGCTGGGCAACGTTGCCTGGACATATCGAAATTTTGTCTATGCCCTTGCTTGCTTCAACATAGCTCTACGGTTGGAACCGTGGAATCCGATGTGTTGGGGTAACCTGGGATTGGTCCGTCGCGATCTTGGCCAACCTCAGGCTGCAATTGCTGCCTTTCGGGTGGCCTTGGGTCTTGATCCGGGATATGCGCCAGCTCTCAATGAATGGGCAAATGTTCTATTTGACATAGGACAGTATGAAGAAGCACTTCAGCTATATGATGCTTCATTGCAAATTGATAGTAGGAGGGCAGTAGTCTATCACAACAAAGGGGTATGCCTGCGTAAACTCGGACGGGTTTCTGAAGCAGTGCATTATTTTAACAATGCATTGGCACTTGATCCAGGCTATCAGTATTCGTTGGAAGAGCGGGATCGCTTGCTCGAGAAAGAGGTATTGGTAACTGATGTTGAAGGATGGTGAAGTAGCCTTGTAAGCTCCCCTGCCAACGAGACATTTAGCAAGGACAACTTTTGGCTGAATGCTGGAATTGCCTACCGAGCACGAGAGGTGCCCCTAGCGACTCTCGGCACTGTCACGTGTCCATGCGCATCTCATTCTTTCCTTCAGACAACAACGCTACTGCCCCGTACCCTGGGGGTTAACTATTTTTTGGTCTGCTGAACCGTATAGGCAGCGTCCGCTGCCTCATTCAGCCTCAGAAAGCAGTGCGAACTGACCGTTCGATGGGGGAGAACACCCTCTCTGCCATCACCACACCGGCATGCCTCTCTGTTCTCGCTATACCACTTCACTCACATGATCGACGCAGCTACGTAGTTCCAACAGGCTTGCACTAAAAACTGAACCTCACTACATGTCACCCCCGTTTGGCGAGTATTGCAAGCACAGAAGGCTCTGAAAACTGGCTACAGAGGCCACTTCACAGAAAGGAAGGAAAGATGGAGAAGGTCATGACGGAGGTGGGCGTAACTAAGGACAGTACGCTAGGGACAGGGGTCAATCGGAGGAATGGGCATCTGATCGCTGCCGCTTCCTGGCTCCTCGGGGTGGCAGTCCTGTTGGAATCGAACCCGGCTTGGGCCCAGATCACCAAGGTCAATAGCGTGATGCAGAACGTGCAAACCGTGTTGACCAGTGTGGCGGTGACCCTCTTTACCGTCGCCATCATGTGGGCGGGCTTCAAGATGGCGTTCAGCCATGCCCAATGGTCCGACGTGAGTAACGTCGTGATCGGCGGCATCTTGGTGGGCGGCGCTGCGGGGATCGCAGCCTGGTTGATCAACTAACATGGACGGCTTTCGCGACCCCATTTTTACCGGCTGCACGAGACCCGCGATGTTGGGCGGCGTGCCGATCGTGCCACTGATTCTCATCGGCGGTCTGACCCTCTTGCTGTCGGTCTGGCTGTACTACCTCGTGAGCGGGTACGTCTCGCTTGGGCTGATCCTTAGCACGATTCCTCTCGTGCTCTGGATGCGCCAGACGACGAAGACCGACGATCAGCGCTTGCGGCAGGTGCTGATGCGAGCGCGCATGCGACTCCGGCACGGACCAAGCCGTTCAATCTGGGGCGCCATTTCGTATGGCCCTCTGACCTTCACAAAACGATGAATCGAGAGCGACAGCGGCTGGAGATATCTAGCACAGGATCATGATGCAACTGACACAGACCATAAGAACCAGGGCGGCGCTCAAGAAAGCTGCAGCGGTTCAGATTCCCGCGAGCGACTATATTCCGCTCGGCACGGCAATCACGCCCACGGTCATCACCCTGACCGGCGGTGAGTACCTCGCCTGTTGGAAACTCGAAGGCATTACGTTTGAAACGTCTGATCGGTCTGAGGTGTTGTTGCGAAAAGAAGGACTGCATCAGTTTCTCCGATCGTTGGGCGGAGGCTCCTTTGCGCTCTGGTCCCATAAAATTCGGCGGGTCGTGCATGAACGGTTACAGGGGCGGTCCCCGAATAAATTCTGCCAATCACTGAGCGACCGCTACTATCAGTCCTTCGACCAACACCGGCAGATGGCGACGGAACTGTACCTCTCCATCCTGTACCGACCCAGCCCCTCCAAGATGGCGACCTTCTTCACGCGCATGACCACACGCACGCTATCGCAAAGGCGTGAGCAAGAATCCGAACAGCTCACGATCGTCGAAGACATGGGCAAACAGCTGGAGGCGAGCTTGAGCCGCTATGGCCCTACCCGCCTCGGCACTTACACAAAGCAGGACGTTGTCTACTCCGAGATGCTGGCCTTCTTGAGCTACCTCATCAACGGGGTCTGGGAAGAAATTCCTCTGCGCCGGGCTCCGCTCGCCTCATATCTCCCGACTTCACGCCTCCACTTCGGTGACAAGACCGGGATGGTGGAGATCTGGCACCCGCGCGAACGAAAGTTCGCGGGGTTTTTGGACATGCAGGAGTATCCCCAATTCTCCGAACCAGGCATGAATAACGGGCTGCTCTATAGCGACGACGAATACATCGAGACCCAGAGTTTTTCGTTCCTCAACAAACGTGCGGCCCTCAAAGCGCTCGCCACCCAGAAGGGCCACTTGATCGCCTCGGAAGATGCGGCCACGCGTGAGATCGAGCAGATGGATCAGGCCGCCGACGATCTCCAGAGCGGGCTCATCGATCTGGGCCAGTACCACTACAGTCTCGCGATCTTTGGGAAGACGATGGACAGCGTGGCCACCTCGTTGGCCGACGCGCGGGCCGTCTTTCAAGACGGGCCCGGGTTCAAGATGGCGCGGGTCGATGTGATCCCCGAATGTGCCTGGTTTGCACAGATTCCTGGCAACTGGAGTTTGCGGCCGCGCGAGGCGATCATCACGAGCCGCAACTTCGTCTGCTTGAGTCCCTTGCACAACTTCGCCCGCGGCAAACGAATCGGCAATCCCTGGGGCGAGGCCTTGGCCCTCTTCAAGACCCCGAGTGGCCAGCCCTACTACTTCAATTTCCACGTCTCTCCGGAGGACCGGGATTCGCGCGATGAAAAGTATCCCGGCAACACCTTTATCTGCGGCAGCACCGGCGTCGGCAAGACGGCGCTCGAACTGAGTCTCATCGCCTTCGCCACCAAGTATGAGGGCCTCCGCTGCGTCGTCTTCGACAAGGATCGCGGTGCAGAGATCGGGATCCGGGCGATGGGTGGCACCTATCAGTCACTCAAGCGCGGACAGCCCACCGGCTTCAATCCCTTCCAGGCCGAGCCCACTCCACAGAACTGGCAATTCTGCGAGCAGCTTCTGGCCCAGCTCGCGAAGCAGCCCGGCGACGACGTACCACGGCTGACCGCGAAGGAACAGACCGAGATCAGCCATGCGGTGCGGGCGGTGATGAGTGAGACAGTGTCTGCCGAACTACGCTGTCTCTCCCTCCTCCTCCAGAATCTCCCGGCCACCGGCGACCAGAGTGTGCGGGCACGGTTGAAACGCTGGACCCGTGGGCATGCATTGGGCTGGGTCTTCGACAATCCTCGCGACACCCACGACCTGACGAATGCGCAACTGTTCGGATACGACTACACGGAATTTCTCGATGATCCTGAGGTCCGCACGCCGATCATGGCCTATCTGCTCCATCTGACCGAACGGCTGATCACCGGTCAGCCCTTCATCTATGTCATGGAGGAGTTCTGGAAGCCACTCCAAGATCCCATGTTCGCGGACTTCGCCTTCAACAAACAGAAAACCATCCGTAAACAATCCGGCCTCGGCGTCTTCGTGACCCAATCGCCCTCGGACGTGCTGGGCCATCCGATCGGCAAGACCATGGTCGAACAGAGCGTGACCCAGATCTTCCTGCCCAATCCCCGCGCCGACCATGAGGATTATGTGCAGGGCTTCAAGGTGACGGAAGCGGAGTTTCACATCATCAAGAATCTGGGAGAGGCAAGCCGACTGTTTCTCGTGAAGCAGGGCCACAGTTCGGCGATCGTGCAATTCGACCTGGGCGGGATGCCGGATCTTCTCCATATTCTGTCTGGCTCAACCGACAACATCGCGCTGCTGGACCGCATCAGAGAAGACGTGGGCGATGATCCACAGACCTGGCTCCCCGTCTTCCAGGAAAACATCTTGGCGAGAAAGCGTCTGGCACAGGAACAGGATCGAGGACCCAGGTAGGAAATCAATCATGGGCATGGCGACCTACATCGAGCAGTCCGTCAACAACGCGCTGACCCACTATGTCGTAACCTCCAGCGATGCGGTGATTGCCGTTCTCACCCCGGTCGCCGTAACCGCAGTGACGACCTATGTCATGTGGACCGGCTTTCAAGTGATGCGCGGCGACGTACAGGAACCGGTCTCGGCATTGGTCTGGCGTTGGTTTCGCGTGGCGCTCATCGCGGGCCTCGCCTTGAACGGACCACAATACCGGAGCCTTGTCGCGGAGGGGTTGGAGGGACTGCAACAAGCCTTCGCCTCCGCCTTCGGGGGCGTCCTGTCGATGGGAGGCACGATCGATCAGATGGTCAATCCATTCACGACCCTCACGGAAACGCTGTTCACCGAAGCGAGCTCTGGCTTGCTGCCGCAATTTTCGCTCTTCATCGCGGGCGGCATCTGCGCCGCCGCCTCCATCGTGATGGCCTTCATCGCCATGGGCCTCTTTCTCGTTGCGAAGGTCAGCCTCGCGCTGCTGCTCTCGGTCGGGCCCGCCTTCATTTTCTGCGCGATGTTCCCGGTCACGCAACGGTATGCGGAAAATTGGCTGGCCAGTTCGCTCGTCGCCGTGTTCACCAATGTCCTGATTATGGCCGTCATCACCTTCCTCGCGAGCCTGTTACGAAACGCCTGCGCCCATGTGCTCAACGCCTATTCCGCATCCTCCATCCTGGCGGATGTCGTCGGGCTCCTGTTTCTCTCCGGGACCGCCGCCTACGTCTTGCTGCAGGTCTCTTCGCTTGCCGCGAGTCTGGCTGGAGGTCTCTCACTAGGAAATCCGGGTGGTGATCTCGCCAGGGGTGGATCGACCATCGGGCGCGTTACGTCCGGTCTGATGAGTCGGTTCCCCGTCACCTGGGCCCTGGCTGCTGCGGGAGGATCCTTGAGTCGGCCTCGCACCGGCGCGGCCCGCGCCCTGATCAGCGCGCTTCCTGGTGTGAGCAACCAGCCAGGCAGCGACCTCTATCAACGGGCCTCGTTTGAGCGGTTGCGACGAAGCGTGTCACCAAAGGAGTAACCGATGTCACGAGTGAAGAATGTATGGGTTGCGATGGCTCTCGTGCTGACGATCATCACGGGCTCAACTGCAAAGACGGACGCCAGCGGGATTCCCGTGATCGATACGGCGAACCTGGTGCAATCGGTCCTCCAGGCTATCGCCTGGATCCAACAGTTTCAACAGATGCAGCAACAAATCTTACAGGCCGATCAGCAGATCCACGCGATCATGGGCTCCCGGAACATGGGGAGTCTCTTGAACAACCTCACGTTGGCCGGCGTTGTCCCCTCCGACGTCAACGCTGTGTACCACGCCATTCGTTCCGGCGGAGTGCAGGGCCTGACCGCCGCGGCGCAGATCATCCGGAACAACCGCATGATCTATAACTGTCAAGGCAAGACCGGCGACGCGCTGCGCATCTGCCAGAACATGCTCAACCAGACGCCGCAAAGTCAGGCCTACTACGCGAACACTTATCAGATGTTGATGGGGCGCATGCAACAGATCCGCGCCTTGACGACCCGCATCAACCAGACCGAGGACGCCAAGGAAATCTTGGAGCTCAATGGCCGAATCGCCGCGGAGCAGGCCCAGGTCAGCAACGACACGAACCGGATCATGACGATGAAGTCCATGATCGAGGCGGAGGAGAAGGCCGCGCAGCAGGAACACCAGGAACGGGTCCTCAAGATGCTGGCGCCCGGCACAGTACGGACCTTCGACCACATAGCTCCCTGGACACCTTAGTGTTGCTGGTCGGTCAGAAGGCAAACAGCGAGAGACAAAAAGGAAGGACACGATGACGGAACCGGCAGTCGTCACAGCAGCGGACGAACCACAATTCTACGATCAGGGCCGCGACTGGGACGCGGATTGGCGCAAACGCCTGCTGGCGTCGGAACGAAAGGCCTGGTGGGTCGCGGGCGTGGCCTGTGTGTTGGCCCTGATATTGGGTGTGGGGATCGCCTGTCTGGCTCCATTCAAAACCACCGTCCCATATGTGTTCGCCATCGATCGCGCTACCGGCAATGTGGAACTCGTAAGCGCGGCAGACGATCGGACGGTGCTGGGCTACCAGGAACTGCTCGATAAACACTGGACGCAAAAATATGTGATCGCGCGCGAGTCCTACTATTACCGGCTGCTCCAAGCAGACTACGACCAAGTGTTGGCCATGAGCGCCGATGAAGTCGGACGCGACTACGCCAATCTCTATGAGGGAACCAACGCCCGGGACAAACAGCTGGGGACCAACATCGAATGGCGAGTGACCGTCTTGAGCGTGACCGTCCATCGTGATGCGGTCGGACAGAAGGCGACGGTACGGTTCGAGAAGACCGCAAAGCGGACGGATGCGCACACCCTCGAACCGCCCCGCTACTTCATCGCGACGGTCTCCTACGAGTACCGGCTCTCGATGCGAGGACAGGAAAGGGACCTGATCCAGAACCCGCTTGGTTACAAGGTCACCAGCTATCGAGTGGACGAAGAAATCGGGACCATCACATCCCCAACCTCCGTGCTGTCCATGGCTGAGAAGAAATAGGAAGAGTTGCGTATGAACAGATTAACGAGACCGGCTCTGTCATGGTTGTCAGTGAGCATTGCCCTGTTGCCCTGGTCCATCGTGTCATCACAGGCGGCGGAGATCCCGGCACCGGGCGACGGAGATCAGCGCGTGCGCTATGTGACCTATCATCGTGATCAAGTGACCAAAGTGACCGTGCGTCGCGGCGTCGTGACCCGCATCGTGCTGGGCGACGACGAGCGCATCGTCATCGCCGGCAGCGGCTTTCTCGCCGACTGTGCGAAGCCGGAAGCGGAATGGTGTATCCGGGCTGATGTCGGGACCAATCAAGTCTGGGTGAAGCCCAAGGACCAGGCGATCCACAACAACCTGGAGATCCGCACCGACAAGCGGGACTACAGCCTCGAGTTCACCGTCGTGGGCCACAGCCGGTCAGCAGGGAAACACAAACCAGGACAACAGGGACCAGAGCAGCCAATGTACCGTGTGATCTTCCGCCATCCGCTGGTTCCGCCGAACCCCGCCACCATGACGGCGATGCAGGCCTCGAGCCATCGTGCGAAACAGGCCCGTGAGAAGACTGACCTCCTCACGGAGCGTCTGGAGGCCTTTACCCCTGAGCCACGCAATTGGACGTATTCCATGGAGGTGCTCCCTGGCGGGGAGGACATTGCCCCAGCCCTCGTGTTCGACGACGGCCGCTTCACCTACTTTTCGTTTCCCCCGAATCACGAGATCCCCGCCATCTTCTTCCTCTCGCCGCTGGGCGAAGAAACGCGCCTCAATTTCCATATGGAGAAGGGCCTCGCCGTCGTGCAGCGTCTAGGACGACGGTTTGTGTTGCGTCTTGGTGAGGCGGTCGTCGGCGTCTGGAATGAGGCGTACGACAGCACCGGCGTCCCCACGGTCGAGGGAACGACGGTCTCCGGAATCACACGGACCTTGCGCTGAAGAGGACGAGGATGGACAGTCCACAAGCATCGAACGAAGAAACACAACAGAACGCCTCCCCCGTTGATCAGGGCATTGTCTCGGTCAACCGACACGTGAGTGGAATGAACCAGACGGCTCGCATCTCAGTGCTCATCGTAATGGCGATCGTGGTGGTGCTGGGGCTCGTCTTCACGGCCAATACGTTGAACGCCAAGCGCAAGGCAGAGGCCACGAAGGAAGAACAGGCAATGAAGGTCGAGAACAAACCAGCCCAAGTCGGACTGAGACGGGTCTTCGAGACCGATCCCCTTCCACCTCAACAAACCGCAGCACTCGTGCAGTCAACCGGAAAGTCGCCTGCTACGTCCGCTGACCATGCGAGGCAGTCACCCCTCGACAGGGCCGTCGATGACGGAAGCCGACGAATGGCACTGACTCCTGACCAGACAGCAGGCACCCCATCACTCAGCCGACGCGCGTCCAGTCGGTTCGGTGGCGACGTCATTGTGGCGAACTCCCCTGCTTCGAACATTCCACAGATCCAACAAGTGGGAACCGGACCGGACGCCGCCATCTCCTTGGTACGCGAGCTCCTCACCGGCGCGAGACCGTCCGACACGATGGGGTCCGAGAGCCTGCTGGGGGGATCAGTGAGTCCGGTCAGCACGGCGGCAGAGACAGGAAGCTCGACGCCAGCGTCGATCGGGTACATGGGCGGACCCAGCGGCCCGTCGATCGGCGTGACGAGCGTCGGTCTCGCGGCGCCACCCGGTCCTGCGGCGAGCGGCGCCGGTCCGATCAGCGGACTCCTCACACCCTCCGACACCCCTAAAGTCCAAGCCGGTCTCTTGGGTGATCGCAATCTCATCGTGCCCAAAGGCAGAACAATCGACTGCGCCTTGACCGTCCGAGTGATCAATGAAGTGGCGGGCATGGCGACCTGTGTGCTGAACAGTGACGTCTACAGCGACAACGGTCGCATCGTCCTGTTGGAACGAGGCTCGGAAGCGGTCGGTGAATATGCGGCGACGATGGCGCAGGGCCAGCGCCGACTCTTTCTCCTCTGGACCAGAGTCAAAACGCCGACCGGCGTCGTGATCAATCTGAATTCCCCTGCTGCCGATGCGCTGGGCACGTCTGGATTGGTGGGGGTCGTGGATAACCATTGGTGGGACCGTCTCGGTGCAGCCTTTATGCTGTCGCTTGTGCAGGATGGGATCGGCTTGGCCACGGCGGCGCAAGCAAACACGAGCGGCGCGCAAAGTTTGGGGATTTATCAACATTCCGCCACGACCGGGAACCGCATGGCGGAACTGATTCTCCAATCCACCATCAACATCAAACCGACGCTGTACAAGAACCAAGGCGATCGCGGGACGATCTTCGTCGCGCGCGATCTGGATTTCAGCACCGTCTATGAACTGCAGCCCCACTGACCTGCTCGCGCACGACACGATGGTGCGCGAACTGTTGCGGCCCCTGCTCACCTACCTGGCTCAGCCAGGTGTGACTGAAATCGTCGTGAATCGGCCGAGAGAAGTCTACATCGAGCTCGGCGCAACCTGGCAGCGCCACCAGGCGCCGGATCTGACGCTCGATTTACTCAACTCGCTCGCCACGGCCATCGCGACGTCGACGGAGCAAACCATCGGCCCACAGCACCCGATCCTTTCGGCCATGTTGCCCGATGGCGAACGGGTGCAGATCGTCCTGCCCCCGGCGGTGGAACTCGGCACCATCTCCGTCTCGATCCGCCGTCCCAACGCCTGGATCAAGACCCTCGACGAGTACGAAACAGAAGGCGCCTTCAGCCAATACGTCTGGGCCAGATCTGCGACGATGGATGATCGAGCTGCCGAGCTGGACCCCGTCGAGCGACAGCTGGTGGACTATCTGACCACCCGCCAATTAGGGTCGTTCATTCATGCGACGGTGCTGGCGAAGAAGAACATTGCCGTCGTGGGAGACACAGGATCCGGCAAAACCACGCTGATGAAATCGATCTGTCAGTCGATCCCGGAACAGGAGCGTCTGATCACGATCGAAGATGTGCGCGAACTGTTGCTCCCGCAGCACGGGAATCGGGTGCATCTCTTATACGCCAAAGGTAGTCAAGGAACAGCGACGGTCACGCCCTCGGAGCTGATCGCCTCCACCCTGCGTATGAAGCCAGACCGGGTGTTGCTGGCGGAGTTGCGCGGAAGCGAAGCCTTCGACTTCCTGAAACTCCTCACCACCGGTCACAGTGGATCAATCACCTCGTACCATGCCGAGTCCTGTGCCCTCGCGGCAGAACGGTATGTCTTCATGTGCAAGGAACATGAGCAAGCGGCGGCCTACGACGTGCCGACTCTGAAGCGTCTGGTGGCCTTGACCATCGATGTGATTCTCCATGTGGTTGCGCGGAATCAGTACGACGAAGCAGGACGGCCTCTTCACAAAGAACGGTACGTGGCAGAAGTCCATTATGACCCGATCGCGAAACTCGTGGCGCGATTCGGGGAAGCGACCCTGGTCAGGGCATAGGAACACCGATGTCACGCAAGCCGATTCTCATCGCGGTAGCCTTGGTCCTATACCTCCCACTCGGGCTTTGCGGAGCGGATGCCCTCGCCGGCGCCGTCTTCACGCTCGCCAACAAACAGATGCCCGACGATCTGTCGCTGACCACTTGGCCCACATCCTGGCAAGCCTATGGTGAGGATCCGATTCAGCGCAAACGGCTGCAGTTGTCAGCCGCCGTCGGAGGATTTGTTTGGTTCGGGCTGCCGGTTCTGATGGGACTGTCCCTGCAGCAACGACAGACACCACTCCATGGCGAGGCGCGATTTGCATCTACTAGTGAGATTCAACAGGCTGGACTCTATGGCGAGCGTGGGGTGATCGTGGGGAAGGTGGGTCGCCGGTACCTGGTTTACGGAGGCCAAGAATTTGTGTTGCTCGCGGCGCCGACCAGATCGGGCAAAGGCGTGAGCATCGTGCTCCCGAATCTGCTCCATTACGACGACTCGGTTGTGGTCTTGGATATCAAGATGGAGAACTTCGCCTACACCTCGAAGTTCCGGCAAGCACACGGCCATGCGGTATTCTTGTTCAATCCCTTCACCACAGACGGCCGCACCCATCGCTGGAATCCCCTCGATGCCGTCGATCGTGATCCCATCCGCCGGGTCGGCGAGATCCTGGCGATCGCCCAGGTGCTCTATCCGACGGAGCACGTCAAAGACGCCTTCTGGAACGAGTCCGCCCGCAACCTCTTCCTCGGCCTGACGCTATATATAATGGAGACTCCATCCCTACCCTGCAGTCTTGGGGAAGTGCTCCGCCAGGCCTCCGGCAAGGGGCAGCCCATCAAGGACTATCTGCAAGGTCTCATTAGCACCAGGGCCAAGAGTGACAGCCCACTGAGCGACGACTGTACGGCGGCCCTGCACCGGTTCTGCGCAAGCAGCGAGAACACGATGGCAGGCATTCTCGCCACCCTGACGGCTCCCCTCACCATCTTCAGTAATCCCATCGTCGATGCGGCGACGAGTGCGACGGACTTTGACCTGACACAGGTGCGCGCGCAGCGGATGTCGATCTATGTCGGCATTCCAGCCAATCGGCTCAGCGATGCGGCGTTGCTGGTCAACCTGTTCTTCTCCCAACTGATTCAGTACAACACCGTCGAGTTGCCCGCCACAAATCCCTGCTTGAAGCACCAGTGTCTGATGATCCTGGACGAGTTTCCCGCCATCGGACGGGTCAACATCCTGGCCAAGGCCGTCGGCTTCATAGCCGGCTACAATGTGCGGCTGCTCCCGATCATTCAGAGTCTCTCGCAGCTCGAATCGGTCTATGGGGAAAAAGACGCGCGCACCTTCGTCACGAACCATGCCTGCCAGATCCTGTTTGCACCTCGCGAACAACGAGACGCGCAGTCCTATTCCCAGATGCTCGGCACCTATACGGCCGACGCCATCTCGACCGGCACAAGCCGACCACTGGCGTGGGGAAACGGCAAACAGGCCTCGTCCAGTGCCACCCGCTCGGAACAGGCGCGGCCTCTGCTGCTGCCACAGGAAGTAAAGGAACTCGGGGACCAACGGGCGATCATCACCCTCATGCAGACGAAGCCGATCCTCTGCGACAAGGCCCGGTTCTATGCCGAGCCAGTCTTCATCGATCGGCTGAAGCGCATCAGTCCGTTCCTCGAGTCCATCGGAAAACGGATGCCGACCCAAGCGGAACTCGAAGAGGCGGCGCTCGTGCGCCGGGAGCTGTCCGTGGAGATTCCCAAGCTCGACCTGGAACTCCATCGCGCCAAGGTCGAACGGCGGGTGCGTCCAATACAACCGGATGAGCCGATCGACCCCTCGAAGCTGGCGATGGACCTCACCACCCTGCCGCCGGTGGTAGCGCGCGATCCACCGACGCTCGAAGAAGTGAACGGGTTAGTCGATGCCTTTATGGCTCAGCTGCAATGGACCAACAAGGCCGAAACGGTAGCCAGTGCGGTGGAACGAGAAGACGGTCAAGCAACTACCGAAGAGGAAATCCGACAGGAAGCAACGAGCCGACGTTCGGAAAAGGCGAGCACCATGAGTCAGGAAGGAAGAGTCCGAAGAACAGAAAAGACAAAGGGAAACCGAGATCGGTCCTTGGTGGATCGAAATAGAGAAGAGAGGGACGTATGACGATAGGCACCAGAGGACGAACAAGGCTTCAAGGTTTCGTGATCATCATCGCCTGTGCCGCAACGCTGGCTTGTGTACAGAAGCCTGCGGTGCCATCCGGTGCCAATCGCGTGCCCATCAACAGTGACGAGATGATCAGTCAGTACCACGAACGGGTCAAGAGCGACCAGCGCGAGAAGCAGGAGCGAAGTCTCCTCGTCAGGCAAATTGAAACGCTCACACAACAGGTCCAGGAGTTGAGCGCCGCGCTGACGCTCATGCAACTCCAACAACACGAACTGGCCAGAGGCAAATCCCGCGCTGGCAACAAGATCACGGCAGCGGCAGTCACGATCAACCCTCTGTCACCAGAGTGGAACAGTCCGCTGTCGAGCGCGCCTGTATCGTCCAATGGTACTCCGTCTCCGGCTGCCTCTGATCAGAGCCTGTCTCGTACCGAGACGGTGCAGCGTGAAGAAGAACGATCGACCTCGGTGGGGCCAGGCTGCAGTATCGGACCATCAGCAGCACGGTCTCCTTCTCCTCCACCTCCAATAGACAAAGCGCAGAGCGATTCGTGGAAGCCACGCGTCATTGCATTGAGTGAACGAGAACAGGTCGAGCTCCATCGCCACAGCGTCATCTTCCGCGTCTCGCAACGGACAGGACGGTCTGCGTTTCGTCCCAGCAAGCAGCTGCAATCCCACTTGAAACTGATCATGAGCCGTGGGCCTTGCCTGCACGTACGCGGCTATACAGACGGTGACACAGATCGGTGGATCGAACATGAGACGGCCAAGCAGCGGGCGCAGAAGGCCCGCGCCTATCTCATCGCACAGGGCTATGACCCAAACCACATCGAGATCACCGTCATCCCGATCGGGGAACATGTGGCCGACAATGCGACAAAGCAAGGTCGGGCCAAAAACCGACGGGTGGAGATTGAAGTGACGGAGCACGATCCAGCCGCCGTCTGGCCGCAGTGGTACGGATAGCAGCAAGGAGGAAGACACGATGAATCACATAGAGGTCCATGAGGAACCAGAGAGCAGACAGACGGACCAACCGAAATCGACGCACAGGGACCAGGCCGAGGAGGGCGAGGAGCCGAGCCTCTCCCAGCGCCGTGACGCCGCCGAATCGTTGCGGAAGCGATTCCTTGAAGCGGGCGCACAATTCTATTACCGCACGGCCCCCGGTGAACCCACCAAAGTGGCCTTCACTGACCACGGGAAGCGCTTGATGACGGAACATGACGACCCGAGCGTCATTCACGGGATGGTGCTGCGGGCGCTCGAGAAAGGATGGACCGTGATCCGGGTCAACGGGACCAACGAGTTTAAAACCGAAGCCTGGGTGCAAGCGACGATCGCCGGTCTCGAGGTCGAGGGCTACACCCCGCGTGGGATCGACTTGGCGCAGCGCGAAGACCGCAGGGATCAGCGCCCGATTCGTACCAAGACGGCACAGCACCCGGTCAATCGCGAGGCGTCACAGGACCGGGCAACGGACAAGAGTGTCAAAAAACCAGATAATCCCCTAAGCCCAGGCCAACAGGTTGCGGTGGCCACACTCGAAGCCATTCTACGCGCACGCGGGGATTCACCCGCGATGATCGCTGCAGCCGTCGAGGAAACGAAAGCGCGCTTGCAGGGCGAACGAGTCGTGGTGGGCACCGTCATCGACCACGGCCTCGCCCATTACAACCACGAGATCCAGAATACCAAGAGTTATTTCGTGAAGGTGGCGACAGACCGTGGGGAACGAGAGATCTGGGGTGTCGACCTAGCCCGTGCAGTTGAACAGGGGAAGGTACAGAAAGGTGATGCCGTGGCGCTGGTGCAACAGGCACACGAACCCGTAACGGTGACGGTTCCGCTGCGGGATGAGTCTGGCACATCAATCGGCACAGCCTCCCACCCAGCGACTCGCAATCGTTGGGAGGTGATCAAGCTGGATTCCCTTGGGATCCGTGAACAGCATCACCTGAAGGAGGCGGCGCGTACCAGCAACCAGGAACCGGTCGTGCCGCGGTTCGACCACACCGCCGTGCGGACCGATCGCTCGCCGCATGTCACCAGGAGCCCTGCCTTGGAGCGGACCAGAGGTGGCCGGTGATTCCTATCGTCGAGAACCTGTCCCCGGATCGTACGGAGGTGAGCCCATGAAGTGGTGGAAGAGACGCGACTGGATCCTGGTCCTTGTGGGAGTGGGCCTCCTCGTCATGACCCATGATGCGCCGGCAGAAACGGCGCCGAAGCCGTCCTTCTTGGAAGGCGACGCCAAGCTGGCCTGTGAATGTCTCCTATGCTTATCGGCAGGCTCCCAGGCGCCGAAAGAATGCCAAAGTGCCTTGATGAAGTACTACATGATCCAGGGAACGAGTCCGTTCCAAACCCTGGTAAAACGGCGCAACTTCTTGCAGCTCTGCCCAAAGAAATAAGCTTGCCGGAGCAGATCGGGCTGGAGCTCACGTCAAGGACAGCCTCTCTCCCAAGATGCCCACTTTTGTACGCCACTACTGATGAATGAAAGCCTAGTGCCCACTATGGCCTGATTTCTCCTGCGTGACTGTTACGCATGCTCTCCCCTCTTAGGTAGATCTTCTCCTACCTCAAGGGAATGGCCTCAAAACCTGACCTTCCTCATAAGTACCACGGCGCCACGCGCCTTCTGCGTCTCCAGTTTGGGTAACCTCACGGAGCAGAAGAGTGCTCATGTGGCACGAGGATCAGCGAGTCAACCTGTCTCGGAGGAAAGGAAGGACGCATCATTATGCAGAAAGATCGATTGGCGACGCTTACGATGGACATTGTTGTGAACCATCCGACCAAGTACACGGCCCTCGATACGGTCCGTTCTGGGCTCAGTCCCTGGGCACGATCTGAGTGGGACCGCGCGCACAAAGGTGTGTCCATCACCGAACGTGCAGCGCGTCTTGGTCACTCGATTCGCGAGCAGCGTCGCTGCGACGAGAGTCTGATCGAGCACATCTTCGCCGCCCTCAACGGACGAACCTTCGTCGTCCTCGACGCGACTTACTGCTTCATGACGCAACGGATGCTGGATCGGAGGACGGGACGCCGCATTCCTCCTGACGCGGTGCGGCGCTTTGCATCACAACCCATTGCGTGTTTGCTCCTCAACACCCGCGCGCACCAGGATCTGAAACGGCGGGGCGTCGACACGATCGGTGATCTCCTCCCCCATGCCTATGAATGGTTATCGCCGAAGCGCTTAGCACCCGGCAAACCGGTGATGAACGTCCGGCTTTCGGTCCGGCGTTGTCTACGGATTCTCGGCGTGGAGATTGTCTTTCCCGAGATCAGACAGCGGGCGATCTATTGCCCCTGCTGTGCCCACACCGAGACGGATGTGATGAAGATCGTTGCGTTGGCAGGGGTGTGAGCTGATTGAAGGGGAATCTTCCTGTCGTCAGGATTTGAATGACAGACCCAGTCTACAGAATAAGGTCGGCGCCGCCAAACCTGGCATTCGTGCCAACATCAGCAATCGCTCGCTCCTTGTGACGGGCATCATGAAATATCTACGGAATGGTGGCAAGCTGGAGGTCGCGCAACAGATGGCAAACCACGGAAGCACCCACTACGACCGGGCTGTATGATCGGCACACAGATTTGATGTCGTTGAATGAGCTCGAACGAATTGCCACTTAACAGTGCATGAAGCCGGTGCCGTAGTCATGGCGAAACGACGTGGCGGACACGTCAAGACTGCACTGACACAAGCTAGCTAGTGCACCATGGCTATCTGTTCCTCAGTTTCCCATTCCCAGTCACAGGTGATACGAGCTCCTTGAGGAACGTCCTTAATGGTGTCTGATGTGAAGATTCCATTGGTGAAGTGACCCTCGATTGGAGTTTCGATGTTCCCAATTATAAGATTAAGCTTGGGCTGTCCTTTGAGACGGAAGGAGTTCCCTTGCTTGAAGGCACCAATGGAAGAGAAATCGAAGGTAACGACTACTTCACGTGCAGCGTATTCCAAATTGAGGGAACCATCACTCTCATACTTCTCTCTAACCTGATTATATTGAAAACCATTGTAGTATTTGTGCGCTATCTGAATATCGTTAGAGTCACGGACGGTAGTTGTATATATGAGCGTTTTGAAGTGGGTCCGCCCATATTCATCGATCTGATCCCCACTCAAATCGACCCCACCAGGACTGATGCCGATAACATCGGTGATACCTGAAGAAAGGCTGCGAAATGTTAACTTGTCAGGATGATACTTGCGAAGGTGGTATGTCTTTAGATAGAGAGCTTCATCGTAGAGCTCCACATCATTTAGCGAGTTAGGCTGGTTGTTCAAAATACCACCAAGAGGATAAAGCGTTCTCATTACCATATGTGGTTCGGCTAACCGCTTATCCCGGAAGAACAGAATTTTGGCGTACAGAGAGGCTCGTTCTATTCTGACAGCATCGAAAAGGCGAGACTCAATCCAGTCACCGCCCCCACCGAACCATAAAACCGTTCCAATTAGTACCGTGACTAACGATTTCAATAGGATTTGTGATGGTTGATACCTGGGCCTAGGATCTTTTGACCTACTCCTTTCACCCTCATGAAGCCCTCGCTCAAACCACTCTTGTGCGGTCGTCACTTCTCGTGGCTGTACAAGCGGTTCTGCCGCAGCGGCAGCTTGTTGGATTTTCGCAGCCTGTTGCGCAAATTCTGAGGCAGGATGCGTCACGCCCTTGAGGGCCACATTCAAATACCTGTCACGCAGCTTGGTCATCGCCTCTTCAAAATATTCCGCTGGAACAGGCAGGCCGTGGTATTGCTTCAGCATCGCCAATTTGCCTGTCAACTTCGACGCAACCGCTGGTGCTTTGAAATCAAATCCCTCTAACATGAGTGGCACAACATTGCATCGAGTCTCCTGGGCCTCCTCAATTTCGCGTCGAAGCCAATCTCCCGATTCATCGCAGCGATCCAAGGCTGCGGGCGTGAGCAGTACAAGAAAGTGCGCCCGTGCCCGAATATTCTCCAGGATGACGCGCTCGAAATCCCCGCTGGCAATCCCTTTATAGTCGAGGAATACGTCAAAGCCGTGATGAGTCAGATTCTGAGAGATCAATAACGCCCAGGGCTGATTAGTGTGTCGGTAGCTGAGGAAGACTGTTTTCTCAACTCGTGACATATTCATGGTAGGAGGCTCCATGAGTAGAAATGCTACGGTTGGTTAGGATAGCAAAACCAGCAGACATTCCGAAAGGTCAAACGCATATGGACGACGTAGGACCGGACTCGACGGTTCTGATTGTGATCGTCTGTCTTGGGCCCCCCACAAACGAATAGTCTCTTCAGATCCGTCGCCGTGAAGAGGACTATCCCTACTGAAAGTCGGAGAATTTCTGCTTCGCAAAGTCACGTGCCGCGTGTCATACGGACAGTGACAGTGGAGGTGCGTGTCGCCATGGAGAGAACGAGATGCAGGGATTCTCGGCGTGGAGATTGTCTTTCCCGAGATCAGACAGCGGGCGATCTATTGCCCCTGCTGTGCGCACCGCGAGACGGATGTGATGAAGATCGTCGCGTTGGCGGGTGTGTGATCGAGGTCTAGCAAGATACGATCATGAATAGGCAGGCAAGTGACACTGCCCTTGACTCCTGTTCAAAGCAGTGGTCCTCACCATCACATACCCGATGAAGTGCAATAACCGACCGGTTGTCGCACGGGATGAAAGGGACTCCTGTTCGGAACAGGAGCAATTCGGTGATTAGAGCTTCCCGAAACCACCAAGGCTGGAATGGGTTTGCCGATCTCATCGCCATGAAGGCAAACCCTGCCAGAGAAATCGGACGCAAAGGGTAAAAGAGCAAACGGCTAGGGCTCAACGTCTTGGGCAAGACGGAAGCCGATGGCGTTGGACCGGTAGACAGCGCTGAGCCTGAGCCTGTACGACGTGTGCAATTCCATCGGTACGGAGTTCCAAGAACCACCCCGGAAGACGCGCAGGGCACAATTACCATCATCTGTCTCTAACCACGCCGATCCATCTTGCGGTGCGTCATGATATGTTGAATGCGCGCAATCCTCGACCCATTCCATAACGTTCCCACTGAGGTCATAGATCCCAAAACTGTTCTTCTCTTTCTTGCCGACTTTTGCTGTACGATTTCCTGCATTGTTGGCAAATACGGCATACGTATCTAATTCAGATTCCTGTGACGTGCCCGCCCAGGATTCGTGCTTGGCCCCACTCCGCGCCGCATATTCCCATTCCGATTCGGTGGGCAGACGATAGTGTTTACCGCTTTGCGCCGACAGCCATTCGGTATAAGCTTTGGCATCCTCCCACGACACATTGATGACTGGTCGACTGTCGCGCCCCCAACCCTGGTCGTCTGGCAAATGTCGTCCTATCGCAATCGCAAACCGATCGTATTCGTTAAAGGTCACTTCATATTTCCCGAGCGCGAAGGGCTTGAGGGTCACCAAATGCACCGGATTGCGCCATAAGTCTCCTACCTTCTCGACGTCGCCCATCTGCAAGACACCACCTGGCAGAGGCACCATAGCTGGCTCTTCATGAATAGCGATCCAAAGCGATTTGACCTTGAGTAGCGCCTGATCAATTGTATATCCCTTCTGCCAGAGCCAGGTCGTCCCGCCGATCAGCCAGAGCACAAGACCAGCCCCGACGGCCGCAACCACATGCTCGCTGGTGCGTCGAGTCTGACTAGTTGCCACGAACTGACGTTCATCAGGCGAAAAATAATCGGGCTTCCTCTTCAGCCACTCCAGCGCTTCGCGCAGTGATAGTCCGCGGAGGAGGAGGCCTGCATTCCGGTGGCTGGCTTCCCAATCCTTCTTCATCGCTTTCAGCCGCTGCAGCCAGACCAGGAATAGGCGCTCCTCATTTACCCAATTATTGAAACGACTCCAGGCTCGGACGAGTGCTTCATGTATCAGTTCCACCCTCACTGGACTTCCAGGCTCGATAGAAACAGAGCTCACCACAACGAGGCGGGCCTGCACCAGACCGTCCAAAACCCTTCGCATATCGTGGCTGAATTCATCGAGTGTTGCGACCCGTCTCACGAAACCACCCTCGGGCATAAACGCGACCAGCTGCAAAAGGACCGCCTTCGCCTTCTTTTGGTCCTCTGGATCCAACGAATTGAAGAAGCCCTCAGCCCCTATTGGCAGCGAGCCGGTAACGCCGCCGATCTCGTGGTAAGCCTCCACGGTCAGATAACCTGCCCGCCTCCTCTCCCAAAGTGCTCGCAACAGGTGCTGAACCAACGGCAATGCTCCTGGCCCTCCGACTGCATCCTGCAGGATTAGCTCAGTGAGGCCAGGCTCAGTCGCAAGTCCCAAGCCATGTGCGGGCGCTTCGATTGCCTTGCGCAAGTCCTTAATGCCCATCGGGCCCACGAAGACAATGTTTCTTTCGACCAGATCTGTCCATGTAGGTGAAGGTGAAACCTCCAGAACTGTGCTGAGATAATCGCTCCGCATAACAATGATCAGAGCGATCCTGCTCTTCCACCGCGAAGCAATTTCCAAGAGTAGTTGAATGAACTTATTCTGCTCCGCAGCCTGCATGAACAGCTCTTCGAATTGATCAATCACCAGAAGGTACTGGTTATCTGATCCAACCAGGAGATATTGTTCCAGTTTCTTGGAATCGAGTATTTCGTTGGTTGAGATGGATGCAGCGTCAGGTGTTACGGCGGCCAGAGCTTTGAACAAATCTCGGACTGGATTGGCGCCTATGCGCATAACAACATAGTGCCAGCGGTCACTGCCCGGAATCGCCCCGCCTCTAAGCGCTGGGATGACGCCAGCGCGCACCACGCTGGTTTTTCCTACGCCAGAAGGACCGATCAGGGCCAAAAATCTGGAGTCTTCAAGGTTCTTGATGATGTGGGCGACAAGGTTCTGGCGACCGAAAAAGATCGATGCGTCGGCTTCTTCGTATGGGACAAGCCCCTTGTATGGGGAGCCGCCGGTAGCCTGTTCCGTTCTCGCGCGGGCCGGTTCGGAATCCGATGTGATTGTCTCTACGATACGAGATAGCTCTGTGTCATTGCCAAGCTCGGTGAGTCTAAGCCATTGCAACCCGGCTAAGAAGGGTGGCACGACATCCCCTGAGGGGAGCACTGCGCCAGGTAACAAGATAGGCAAGAACCGCAGCCCGGTTGTCCGGTTCTTATCCTCCAGCAACCCACGCAGGTACTCATTTCGCCAAGGGTAGTCCCCTGAAGGGCCCACGATTATTGCACAAAGCCCGCTTTGATTGAGTGCCCTGCGTTCAGCTGCCTGCCAATCTTCGCCGGTACTGGGCTGCTTCGGATCCCGGATGAAAGCCCGCAAACCGTTAGCACTAAGGAACCCTGCAATGCCTTTGACGGCTTCAGCATCTTCGACGTTAGAGGCGAAAAAGACGTCGAAACCCGCAAACCGGCTGGTGACGTCGTATTGCGCCTTCACGGTTACCTGTGCGTCAGGCCTGCCGTCGGTACTCACCTGGTGCACTGGTTCTGCCGGAGAGGCAAGCAATCCAATGGCGCGGACGAGCTTCTGCATCGACGGATTGATTGTCGAGCTATCACCTCCGCGGCTACCCTGCACAATTACCCTCTCTTGGAACGCATTTCGGGGCTCGTAGGGAATCATAAGATCCCAATAGGTCATTCCGGCGTCTGTCAATTCCTTTGGTATGCGCTCTTCAAACACGTCCTTGAACCGATCGCGAAAATTCGTCAGCAATGTCTCATCGCGCGTTTCGACACGTGAGGGAACAACTAGTAATTTGAGCTCGCGCCCGGCGCGCAGCGTTTGTACCCGATGTGAGAAGAAGTTGTTAACCACATCCCGGGTGCCATCGAGATTCTGCTGGTTGGACGCGCACATCACAATGATGATGTCAGCAAGCTGATACGCACAGATACCACCCATCTCAGTTACACCAGTGCGACTATCGACGAGCACAACATCATACAGTTTGAGATCCAAAGAACGCCGGAGCCATTCAAAGAACACCTCACCTCCGAAATTGAAGTAGAAGTCCTGCCAATCGAACTGCCGAAGGCCGAGCGCATATTCTGAAAGTTGCTCGTCGGTACCGCGACAACCAGCCGGCATCAGATCGAGCTTGCCTCCTGAAGGCAGCCGTGGATAGATGGGGAGGATGAACAGGTCCTGTAGCCTACGAAAATCTTGTGCCTGTTGCCCGGTCGTCAGACTGCTCGCCATGGCTGCCTTGTAATGCAGAATGAGATCGAAGAGACCCGCATGGGCACGAACCAATTTCTGATCAATGGGAAAGTAATGTTCGAGACCGGGGGCTTCCAGATCGAAGTCGATCATCAGCACGCGGAATCCCGCTCGGGCCAGAATATCAGCGGCATTCGCCAACGCCATCGATCGGCCCACACCTCCCTTATACGAATAGAACGTGCAGATCACAGAAGCCCACCCTTGGTGTAAAGCAAAGACCCGATCCTGGGCTGCGGATCGAGACCTTGCTCCTTGGCGAATTGGGAGATGTTGTGCCGGTTTGGTTTTGGATTCCTCAAACTTTGAATCGTATAAGGCAAGCTTGAATTGAGCCATCTCTTTAATCGGTTCTCGTCGCCCACGCTCAGTTCACATTGAGGGTCGAAGGCGGATTCGAACCGATTGAAGGCAGCAGTCATTCGTCTACGCAACTCAGCCTCGATCAAGTTGAAAGGTGCTGTGGAGTAGGGGTCTCCAGGCGAGAGCGTCACTAACGAGACCTGCTCGTTCGAAACAAGTCCTGACGATAGAAGTGTCTCCCCAATCGCGGGATGGAATAGTGAATATTCATCGATAATGACCACGCAGCCTGTTGACAACAGCTGGGTGAAAACGGGACCAAGTAGGTCATTGGAATGGATCAACTCATCGAATGGATAGTTCTGTAGCTTGATCAATCTACCGCGAAGCTGAAACGGCTGTTCCGCATTAATACGCTCGGCAATCGCGTCGATGAACTGGGCAATGCTGACATTCACTCCCTCGAACGGACAGCAGTCCTGTCTCTGCTCACCATATCTTGCTGAAATAGGCTTGTGCCCCCGGCTGACAGCCTCCCGCAGCTCACTAAAGCGCTCGTAAGCCTCAAAACCCAACTTCTGTCGAACGAGGTCAGGATTTGCATCAAGGGACCTCGCTTCATCCGCTGTCATTGCAACCACGATGACTGGCAATCCGACCCAGTGCTTGCCCGAATCAAGGCCAGTATTCAGTCTTAGTCCCTCTAGTCTCTCGTGGAGGCTCTTAGGAGCTGGTGCTTCCCGAGGTCGCCATCCGCGCACTTGCTCTATGTAACTGATCGGCCACTGCTTCATTTTAATTGCGCTTTCATCGCTGGTGCACACCGCGAACAACTGCCGAGTTCGTGCCTCGATCATCCGGAAGACAGCCGTCGCATACCGGCGCCGCTCCTGCAACTGTCGCAGCGACGCATCAGAAATCAGAACTGCTGCTGCATGACATGATCGAACCGAGCGCTCAAGACGGTCAAAATCGTCCGGAGAAGTTGCAAGAAGGGCACGCTGATCGCAAATCAGGCGTAGCCTATGTGATTGGAGATAGTCATTTAGGTCGGAGGCAAATTGGGCATCGATATCGGAATAGGCGAAAAATAGGTCTGACGTAATCTCGCGCGGCAACGGCTCCGCCGGATGTACATTGTGCCCTCGCTCGACCCCCTTGTCGTCTGGCCGCATTTTCTTTAGCTGGTTCCAGACTGCAGAACCGGCAGCGGCGGCCAGATCGTCTGGGCTCCTAAAGTCCATTTTGGTGTGGTCCAGAGCCAGACGTTCACGGAGAGCCTTGATTCGTTTCCCCGCATCCCCCTCGCCGGTTTGTGAATCGAATTTCTTCGGTGCCCAGTCTTGATTTTCGTCTAGAAGAAAAATTAAGCAGGGCTTGTTGTGCTTCCGTGCTTCCCCATATTCCAGCTCAGTGATCGACAAGCTTTCTGGGTTACCATCTCGTGGGACAAATCCGTAGCGGTGCGCAAAAATACCGATGTAAATGTCGCAACGTCTAACATCAGCTAGGCATTTGTCGAGCGGCCGCTCGTCACTTGCAGTGTAGTCCTCCATTGAGACAATTATCTGCCCTGTCTTGCGAAGATTACGCACGACCGCGTCTCGATACGGGACAAGGTCCATGTAAGTTGATGATATGTAGACCCTTATCAAATCCATCTGGCCTATATCTCAGTGTTTGAGCAAACCGATACCTTCAGAGTCCCAGGACTTCTATTTCTCTGCTGCCGTATGAATTCGCTGTTCGAGAAGGAAAAGAAATGGTTCATCGCAAGCGAAACCGAACAAGAGTCCCGAGGGTTCACTATGCCCCAGTACCAATCCCGATACGATAAGTACCCGTACAGATACCATAGGTAGGAACGGTTAGGGAACCATGAGAGATGCATAGGGGCTGGAATGACTATCGACTACCGCGAGTCTGCTCCTCAATACCCGGGCCCATCTGGATTTGAAACGGCGAGGAGTCGACACGATCGGCGATCTCCTCCCCCATGCCTATGAGTGGTTATCGCCCAAGCGATTAGCACCGGGCAAACCGGTGATGAACGTCCGGCTTTCGGTCCGGCGTTGTCTGCGGATTCTCGGGGTGGAGATTGTTTTTCCCGAGATCAAGCAGCGGGCGATCTATTGCCCATGCTGTGCGCACCGTGAGACGGATGTCATGAAGATTGTTGCGTTGGCGGGTGTATGAGCAAGAACCAGGATGGGAAATGGCGTTTACCTTCAAACGAAGAAGTGTCGACAAGTGCTAGCTATTGCAATGGTTTCCCCAAATTTATCTGGAATGCCGACGCATTAGAGGATTCTATGGGTTCTATGCCCTTCCCAACTTTTCCGTGCCATTTCAGCCTAGTTTTGTCACAAAATTCACCACACTGGTGGCACAATTCCCGGCAGCGGTCCAGACTGCCGTTCCCGCGTGAGGATCAAAACTCTCAACTGAACCGTCCATGGAAATGGGTAGAACCCTCCTTTATGGAGGAGTATTCGGGTGGTAGTTCTTCAAACCCGTCGCTGATCAGCCTAACGATGGAGACTTGGATTCTCGACTTGGCCTATTATCAAGACACATAGCATCCTTGAGCTTCTTACACGATTCAGGTTCTGACTCGGACCAATACATTAGATGCGACTTCACTGTCTTACCCTTATCAGATTCGCCATCTAGACCGATGTCGTTGATGCCACACCCAAAGAGCGGCGCGAGCTCTCCTCCAATAAGATCTCTCTTGAAATACATATTAGTCCATCGAGTACAGGCAAACAGGGCAGCATGATGTAACGTTCGAAGCTTGTCACATGGTGGATCGGGCCACGCGATGTACCCGCCCTTCTCCAGTGTAGGTGGACAGCTTGGGAATTCTCGGCGATCTATCCTTTTTGACAGCTCATCCTTTGAGTCCGCCATTAGGTAATCGGCATAGGTCAAGGGACTTCCGAGCGTAATGAGATCAGTTATTTTCCACGACCTACCATGAGATTGCTCTTCATGGCATAGGCGGTACTGCAAGTCCTGAAAACCTGAAAGCTTCTCTTTCAGATCACTTGTGGAACTAAGTAGGCTCTCCATTTTGAGGAGACAAGGCTGATGAAGATATGTCTTATTCGTAGGAGGGGTGGTCTGGGTCTCGGCAGTTCTTTTTTGCCACAGATACGTAAGAATGTCGTAGGCGATCACACTGCCAAGACTGTGTCCGATTACAACGATACGATCGTATCCTCGAGCAGGACCATCCGAGTGGAGCCTTTGAAGCACGTCAATCCCTGCATTACGAATCTGCTGTCTCACCGCGATGTTCTCGGGGGACGGCCGGAGATATCTTGCCGCATCCCCCAAATATCCCAGACCCCATTTCTGACAAAAAAGCTTCAAGAACATCCATACGAATGCCAGAAGAACGGGAACTAATGCCAAAAGACCGGGAATTTCAGGAATTACCTTCGTCGTAGCGGCCAGATATATCCCCCCCCACACGAGCAATGCAACAATCATCGCTGCCAACACAATACATCGTATTTTGGAAAGGCGTCTTGGAGTAGAAGAACGTCTTCGCCAGATGAGCATCCAGACAAAATCCTGAACGTGCGTCCATGTCGTTCCTTGCAGCAAATGCGCCCAATACATCTCATAAAAGTCCGTTTTGATACCGAAAGCCTCTTTCTCCACATGGACGCGACGTAGATCGAGCACCTTCCCAATACGATCTGGCTTACTAAACAAAGAACCTTGCTTCATTTCTTCTTGGTATAAACCATCAATGAGGCCCCAGAGTGTTGCCATAGGCCACTGCTCACCGATACCATGAATTAGAAGCACCGCCTGTCGCCCATGGATATGATCCTGAGACGGACGGGCTTCTTCGGCTGGGACGGTCACCACTTATGCGATCCTTTTTTGTTTGTGTCCGTAAAAAGTGTTGCGCTTACAAGGTCAAATAAGGAAAATGCTGCAAGAGATTCAATTGTTAGATACTTACAAAGGACCGTGATTCAGAACTTCATCCCTCCGCCCCGCAACCTCCTACGTCAAAGGAACATCACCTGTCAAGTAATACGGGGAGCACTTAGATGGCTTCCGTCATCGGCAACGACCGGACAGTCATTGCCCTCGATTGGTAGGAAACCCCAGGAGGGCCGGAGGGCGTGAATCGGAGGAATGGCCATGGGAAGAAGTCGCCCCCGGAGGCGGCTCGCGGGCGTGATCGGCGCAACAAGCCGGTGAAAAGCCTGAGAGGTGGATGGACAAGCACTGGCAACGGACATCGAGTCGTCGCCGGAACGGCGGGACAAAGTTCGCTAGCGAGCCGATGGGAAAGCAAGGCGCCGAAGGCAGAGGGATCCGTCACAGGGAAGCGCAACCCTTGGACGCAGGACCCGCTTCTATCGGAGCGCAGGGCGCGACATCCGTAGGACGCGCCCCTCCCCTACTTGAAGAGTTGGGGTCAAGCATGTGTATTGACTTACGAACGGTGCGCCTCACAGGCAAAAACTGTCGGCTATTGCTCCTGGGAACCAAGAAGAACGCTATCAACTACTGCCCTTCGATCCGCAGGCCGTGGCCGTGGGGATTGGTGGGGCTATCGGAGCGATAGGGACTGCCAGCGCCATAAGGATTGTGGATGGAGTCTGGCGAAAACAGAGAGCCATACCGGCCGTAGGGATTGCTGGTTGAATCAGGATCGTACGGATTGGCGCTCAACTTGCCGCGGTAATTTCCCTGCTGGTCGTAGAGCCTTGGCGCATCTGTCGCGAAGGGATTCTTCGCCGATTGATTGCTGAACGGACTGCCGTAGGGACTGAAGAGATTGTTAATTCCATTGGGCGCAAAGGGACTCCCCGCCCCAAACGGATTGGCCGTCGAGTTCGGCTTGTACGGATTGACGCTCAGTTCCCCGAGGTCTTTGGCGGAGGTAGAAAGAGGGACCAGAAAGAGCAAGAGGAGAAGCAGTGGCATCAGATCCTCCTGAATAGGGATCGACGTCCGTTATGTTACTGCTCCAGAAGATCCCTGTGCAACCAGCGCCAGCAACACCTCAATCTTGACCCGGATAAACTCGTGCAGCTTGTCGCGAAGGAGAGGGGCGGTCATGTCAATTAGACGACAGTGATTAATCCGTGCAGGTCCAGAAAGGGAGAATGTCGGTTGTCGGGACCCGACGTCTCAGCCGGATCAGTTACAGGTCGGCGGTGATGCGTGGTCGCACTGTTCTTCCCTCCTGCCCATTCGCCAGTCAGGCTTTTAATTGCTTTTCTATGCCTCTCCAGTTGTTAAGGAACTGTGTGAAATCACGAGTGCCATTCTTGAATCGATCAAAGGCGATCTTCTCTTGATCGGAATTGTTTAATCCGCGCCCCTCCCAGCAACGTCCTGACTTTGTAATCTGCAGGTAGGAATGAACGCGTCTTTCTGTTCTGCCATGAATGAGATACAGTCGACGCAAATATTCTTTCGGTTTGATAATAATGAAACTAGTTCTACGCTCGGTGAATGAGGGCAGTACCAACACCCAGAAGTCGGCGCGCGAGTTCCTGATCTTTGATTCTTGGTGAGTCCACCATCCCACTGCCGTAAGTTTGGATTGAATGAGGTTCGACCGATTCGTGGGGCTGAAATCCTTCGAGAACTTTACCTGAAGAGACACAGTACTTGAGGTGCGCGTATTCGTTACGAGGAGGTCTATTCCCGTGTCCTTCGAGGGAAGCCAGATATTCCATTGCTGGTAGTGGGTTTCCAGGTACGAACCGACGAGATATTCACCGGCATGAATTGTAAATAATGGTTTCATGTTTCAAGGAGAGATCGTTCCTGACACCGTTTCCCTTTTCATCAGTCAGGCTGTTTCTCGGACAAAGCCACTGTGTGCTTTAGCCAACTGACGGCGTCCTTAAAGAACTTGAAATTGGTTGGATCGAGCAACAACTCCAGCGGCCTGCTCGGTTTTCTTCCAAGATCTTCCTCGCTAAGATCAATCCCTGGAATCTTGTTCAACCTCTCCAAGAATCCCTTTCCAATTACTCGATTCTTTCCCCATGGCATGGGTTTCCATTCGACAAATCGAAAGGTAATTTGCCCATGAGATTTAATGATAAATGCACGCGCGCCGATCCCATCGAGACTAAAGGTTGGTCCAAAGCGGGGACTCGTATTTCCACTAAAGCGAACATAACCAAACTCGGCTACCGACGATTCATAGATCGAACGCGCCAACTGAGCAATTTCGTCTCCGCAGTGTTTTCTGGTGTCTGCAATGAATGATTCCAAATTCCATCGACGATTCGTTGGAGCCCGTTCAGATCGTTGTTTAAGGCCAACTTGAATGGTGTAATCCTGCGCTTCAGGAAGAGGAATTAACTGCTGGACGTCGAGGATGACACGTGAGTTCATTTCGTACGGTTTCAGTCTGACACAACGGATATCGAGACCCTGCTCATTCAGCCATAATGCCGTGGTGGTGATCTCCTTAGAAAAGTCAGCAGAAACAAGGACTATTCTGACGACCTCGGCAAATCGTCTTTCCGCTTCTTCCTCCCACCCTAAGAATTCTAGAATTGCCTCTCTGGCATTGACAGAGGAGCCTCGTTGATGAAGATATTCTTCATGGGCCTCGACGGCTTGAGCAAACGTCATGGTCGATACCATTGCGGCGTAACGGAGTGCCTGTAGTTCCATGTGCCCGCCACTATCGGTCCGCTTCAGTTCCACAACCACAAGGTTGGCATCCTTATCGAGAGCCAGCAGATCGATTCGTCGAGACGAATCCTCCCATGAGCCAAACTCCTCAGCCAGCACCATCCCATCTTCAACAACAATCTCAATTTGATCGCGAAAGAGACGCTGAAGATCACCTCGTTCTTTGAGGCGGACCTGCTCGAACGTTACTGGTTGCAGCGAACGAATACCGTTGTTTTCAATAGAATGGAGTGCCATGCGAACCTCGCAGAACTGATCACACAACTCAAGCAATTGTTCCCTGGAGAATAGCAAGTTTCTGTGAGCTGTAAATCTTTAGTGGATTTGGAGACTGCAGGTTCTCTTGCAATTTCGGGAGACTACCGAATCATCAGTGACTCGGACATCCAGCAAGATCTGGCAATGGGGTACGCCGTTGTCACCAAACCGGTTGAGATAGGATAGCGATTTTGCAGAGAGTGCTTCCAAATAAGTGGCCTATAATTAAATCTCACGTTGCGTACCGTGCAACCCGCCAACAAAGGTATCCGCCACCTTTGCTCTTCTCCTCATGCCTATGAATGGTTATCGCCAAAGCGCTTAGCACCAGGTAAACCGGTGATGAACGTCCGGCTTTCGGTCCGGCGTTGTCTACGGATTCTCGGCGTGGAGATTGTCTTTCCCGAGATTAGACAGCGGGCAATCTGTTGCCCCTGCTGTGCGCACACTGATTCGGATGTCATGAAGATCGGATGTTGCGGGTGAATATGGCACCCGATTGATGAGAAACCCGCCAGTTCTACCGGCATGTTGGGTTATGGATTTTCCAGACAGGCCAGGACGGCATTTTCTTCCGATGAAAACCATGGTCGATCTTTTCACAATTGGTTAGTGATCAGGGGCGCAGTTTTTGGAATGAGCGCCACTTTTGCGTCTACGACCAAACATGATAGACACCTTTATCATGTTTAGCACCAATGTCAGCTTTTCTAAAAGCACACATTGCACTAGTGGTCAGATTGCAATACGTTTCTTTCACGACAGAATACACGAATAATTCGTTGACTTCATTGAACGCTCGGCGTAGGAAATGTTAAGGCAGCTCACCTGAAGAGGTCGCATGTCGATCAAGATGTCCTTGTTGGGCAGCATTAAACAAATTACTTTGCCTGAAGTATGGAGTACCGGCTATGACAGTGAAAGTCTCTCAATTCGCCATCTTTCTCAAGCAGAAGCAACGCTTCCCTGCAAGATTGAGGCACTTGGAACGGCTCGGGAATTGGTAGGAGAACTAATAGCTACACTAGGCTCAAGAGAAAAAGTCGCAATTTGTAAAAAGAAAACCCCTTCCTCATCCATATGGAATACAGCCACACATATTCTAAGATCACCCAGCGTGACACTCGAGGATGAAAAGCTAACACTCTCAACGAAAGCTGTTTGGGAGAAACACCCATCAATATCCTTCTCCAAACTCTCAGACATTGCCGTTGCTGCAAGGACTTCCTGGATGGAAGCCCTACACTTTAAAGAAGAAACTACGGTCAAAGGCAACACATCGCCTGGATTCCGCCCACCTCAAATCGGCGCTCTACACGCGGTCGCAGCTCACTGGTCAGTCTCGAATAAGCCTGCTCTGGTCGTCATGCCGACCGGTACAGGAAAAACGGAGGTCATGCTTTCCTGCATGATCATGGGAAGGCCAAAACGTCTTCTTGTCCTAATCCCATCAGATGCCTTACGAACTCAAACAATAAACAAATTTGTTCGCCTGGGAATGCTTCCCTCACTCGGCGTACTCAAGCATGAAGTAGTTAACCCCGTCGTTGGAGTAATCAAAAAGACTTTCAGCACAGAAAATGAAATTCGCGAGGTGGCCCCTTGTAATGTAGTGATCAGTACAGTAGCCAGCATACAGGGCATGCCGCACAACCTGCTGGCTAAATTTCTAGCATCTTTCAACACAGTCTTTTTCGACGAAGCCCACCATGTACCAGCCATATCATGGGAAAGAATTTTCACTGGATTGAAGCAACAAACAGTTCTTCAATTTACTGCCACGCCATTTCGCCTTGACGGACGTCGAATACCTGGACGCATCATCTATAACTTTCCGCTTCGCCTCGCTCAAGACCAAGGATATTTCCGGAAGATTCAGTTCAAAGAAATTTATGAACCAGATCATGAGAAAGCCGATGTTGCGATAGCAGAAAAAGCTGTCGAGCAGCTGAGACACGATATCGCAGCAGGATATGATCACATCCTGCTCGCTCGAGCTGAGACAAAAGATCAAGCTGAGAGCATATTTCAAAACATTTATGCGCCCAAGTATCGAGATTTGAACCCTGTCGTTATTCATAGCAAAACACCAGGCCGCATAAAGCTGCTCAATGCTATAAGAACAGGAGTTCACAAAATAATCGTATGCGTTGATATGTTCGGCGAAGGTTTTGATATGCCCTCCCTAAAAATTGCCGCACTTCATAGCCCACACAAGAGCCTTGCCATAACACTTCAATTCACGGGTAGATTCACACGTGCCACCGCAAAGCTTGGCGATGCTACACTCGTCGCAAATATTGCAGACCCTCAGGTTTCTGATGCAATTGAGGATCTGTATGCAGAAGACAGTGATTGGAACAATCTAATTCCGGAGCTGAGCGCTAAGGCCATTCAGTCCCAACAGGATTTCTCAGATTTCCTTGAACGAATGGTCTTCGATGAACAGTCAGATGAAGGCCTATTTGGACTGAATGTACTTTATCCCAAAACGAGCACTGTCATCTTTCGAGCCTCCTCATTTAACGCCAGAAAGTTTCACCAAGTGGTCAAGAAGGATGTGCGGATTGCCCGTGAATGGCATAGCAAAGACAAAGATCTAGCAATATTCATTACTCGCTCAAGGATCCCTATTGAGTGGGCCAGAATAAAGGAGGCGTCTGACGAAATATGGAACCTTTTCGTCTTTTCATATGACGCATCTCGCCAACTAATCTTTATACACACCTCACAAAAGAGTTCCTTATACCCAGATGTAGCGAGGGCCATTAGCGGTGGCACTGCAGAACTGCTCTGCGGCGAGAGAATGTTTCGGGCATTCCACGGTGTAAATCGCCTCATCTTTCACAACGTAGGGCTATACAACAGGGGAACTAGGCTGCGGTTTAGGATGTATACGGGCCTAGATATTGGAGACGCCATCACGCCGCTTGTCCAGACGGGGGCAACTAAGTCCAACTTATTCGCGGTTGGATACGAAGATGGTCAACGGACCTCTGTAGGCGTCTCAAATAAAGGGCGCATTTGGTCAATGAGTTCTAGCGCAATTCCAGACTGGCGCAGTTGGTGCAGTCGAATAGCAACAAAGATTCTTGACGATACCATTCCCAACAACGAGTTCTTAAGCCATACGTTGATACCTGAAGAGATTAAGGAGCTTCCTTTAGATAAGCAGCTGTTTTTCGTGTCTCTTCCAACGGAGTGGTACTCATCTGCCATGGAGGGCACACGCCTATTGGAATCTGGAGAAGAACAAAGGTTTCACAATTTCGGCATTAATCGGTTCGAGGTCAAAGCAAATCAGGTTGAACTGCATCTAGGCTTCGCAAATAGATCGGATTGTATTTTCATCTTGTCTTGGGGACCAAGTGAAGGACAGTTTTCTGTGGTACAGGAATCAGGCCCTACGATTGAGATCAGCAAGTCTGGTGTTCTCACACGATTAGATGAATTTTTCAGAGATGCCCCTCCAGTCCTATTCTTTGTTGACGGCTCAGAAGTAGTAGGAGCGCGGATGCTATCGACCAAACGCTCTCTACCTTTCACTTACGATCAGGACAGAATCGCAGCGCTTGATTGGAGCAGCGTCGATATTACAGTGGAATCCAAGTGGAAATCGGGCACACTAAGGCCAAACTCGATACAGGCGCGTCTCATCGATTTCTTAAAAACACAGCACAATCACTTTGTGTTCGATGATGACGATAGTGGAGAAGTTGCAGATGTGGTGGAGATTCTAGAAGCCGCGAGCCAAGAAATATTGTTCCGCTTTTACCACTGTAAATACTCGGGAGGTAAAGAGCCAGGGCGCAGAGTGAAAGATGTTTACGAAGTGTGTGCCCAAGCAGCAAGGAGTGTTCGGTGGACCGCAGATCCTCAACGACTTCTGATCCATCTACTTGAACGTAACAGCCCTACCTACCTCAATGGAAGGCCGACTCGGTTTGAGAAAGGTGACCCACGCGGTTTAGTAAATCTCAAAAGGCGACATCGCAGGCTGAGGACTCGATATGAGATTGTCGTAGTGCAACCAGGCGTTTCAAAGGCATCGCTCGATCCAGAGATGGCTACCTCCTTAGGCTCTGCCAACGCATTCATTACCGAGATAACCGGTTCTCCTTTGCGTGTAATCGCCAGTCCCTAAAAACAATCTAATCTCATCGCTCACGATCTTTCCCCAGTCCCCTCTCAGTCTCCGGACTTCGGCCGCCTGCCCCCAAAAAGCGCACCAATTCCACCGCTAGTTGCCGATCCTCCCCACGATCTGACCGGGCTAACGTCCGCATCACCTGCTCATAATTCCGCATGACGTCCTGAGCTCGTCCCCGTCGGCGCGTGGTGCGCTTCATCCGCTCCAGCGTCTTCCCCTCTTTACTCGCTTTATGCAGATGCCGGACGATCCAGCGTTCCCGGTTCGTCCGATGGAGGCAACTGGTCGTCGTGGCCTCGATCCCGTGCTCCCGTAGAGCTTCTGCAAACCCCTCCCGCCAAAAACAGGATCGTGTAGCCTTTGATCACCGGTACATTCGCCCTCTACCGACCCCATTACCCTCGGTGCCCTTTAAGATAGACTGCTGGTGGCATAATGCTGACACCGTTGATGGTCTGACCATACAGGCGACCGAACGCCTTGAAATCGCCGCTCAGCAAATGGGTCGCACGAACACTGATCGCCGCCCACAGAATGGGACGGTCGTTCTCTGGGAGTTTCGCCAAGATCGACGGCGCTCCCTGGGGCGGCAAGATCGACACCACTTCGACAGAGCGGCACAACCGTTCTAATTCTGCCTGTTGCTGCCCTGATGAGAGATTCCGCCTCGCCTCCTCCAGGGCATAGGCCGACGTCACCAGCTGCGTGCGCGGTATTGTAAACAACGCGCGCAGCGGAGTCTCCACCCGGTAGGCCGCAGAGAACAGCACGTTGGCATCAAGAAAGACCCGGTCCACAGATTAGGAACGAACGGGTTTGTAGTGAGGGATCTTTCGGGCGTCGAGGCCCATCTTCCGCACGGCCTCTTTGGCTCGCGCGTAGTCCTTTGGGCCGACTGCATTGGAGAGGAGAAACTCCGCTTGACGTTCCGGGGTATACATCTCGAGGGGAAAGGCCGCCGCCGGTCGAATCAGGACGCCGTCGGCTCGTTCTTCAGCAATCACGAGCGAGCCCTCCGTGATACCAAAACGGCGCCGCAGCGAGGCCGGAATCACCACCGCCCCTCGTTTGCCGACCTTACTCGTTTCTGCAGGCATGACGCGCCTCCATCCCTATGTGAGAACATCAGACTGTCTGAATGTCAGGCACTGTGAAGTGTAGCCCCGTCACGGAGGAAACGCAAGCGCCCGTGGCTCTGTCAGCCTAAACCGGCTTCGGAATCGCTGTTGCGCATCTTTCGATCAATCGGCCCTGTGCCGCTCCGTCGAGCGTCACGACCAGCCCCTCTCATCACTCCCGGTCCTTCCCTCGATCCCTGTCTGTCCCCCGAGTTCGACCTCCTCCCCCCAGATAGCGGACCAGATCCGTTGCTAGCTGACGGTCCTCGCCTCGAGCAGATCGTGCAAGCGTGCTCATGACCTGCTCATAATGGTGCATCACCTCACGCAGTTTCCCCGGCGTGTCCGTCACGCGTTTCTGACGATCGAGGACCCTCGTCTGCGTCGTACGATCACGGAGATGCTGAACCTTCCACCGTTCATGCGTCGTGCGATGAATCCGACTCGTCGTGGTCGCCTCAATGCCGTGCTGCCGTAAGGCTTCCGCAAACCTCTCGCGCCACCGTTGGAGATCAGCCTTTCTCGGATTCAAGCGGATGCCATCGAGGCCGGCGGCCTTCACCGTGAGGTGAACATGGGGATGCGGGGACGGGTGCGGATCTGGATCGGTCTCGAATGTGTGAAGCACCATCGCGTACTGAAATCCTGAGAACTCCTTTTTCGCGAAGTCACGGGCCGCCCGTTGGACTGATTGGGGATCAGTCCGTTGTGGCATCGAGAGGACAAGATGAAAAGCGTCACGCATCGTCGAGTCCGCCGCGATCGGCATCCCACCATCCCGCCATTCGGTTTTCAGATCGGCCACCGCCTCGTTCCCCTTGATCACCTGGCCATCTTGATCCTCGATTTCCAGAAGGCCGTCCCGCGAAATGTAGGTGAGATTATTCGAGATCCCCTTCATCCCTTTCGGCGCCCTGACGAGTTTCACCATGACCTGCGGTGCGCGGCGGACCATCGCTTGCAGTGCCTGCCGCACATAGGTCGTCCGAGCCTGTGGCGTACTGAGCCGTCTGCTGGGAGTCACGAGCTTGGCTGAACCAAGCGGAGTGCGCTTACTACGACGCGGCCGTGGTGGGGTGTCTCGTGAGACGTTGAACAGCCGACTCCCCCACTCGTCCAATCGCTCATCGAAATGGATGCGTGCGGCACTCATCGCAGCTGCCAACGCTCCACCGTCCCGCGCAAGACATCTGACACCTTGTCGGTATGAGATCGGATCACGCGGGAGAGTTCGGTGATCACTTCCACTCGAAAGGCATCCCGATTCTGGGGGGAGGTGTTCAAGACTTTCGCAATCTGGTTCAGATTCCTCCCCAGGGCGAGGAGTTGTTGGTTTGAACGGGTTAATCGTTCTAACTCCGGCTGTCCGACATGGGGCTGCCCGGTCAATTTAGTGCGGATCATGGCCACCACCCATTGCGTCGGTCGATAGCCTTCTTGGGCAGCCAGAGCATTGAGCCCGGCCAGCTCCGAGGCTGTTAGGTGGAGCTTCATCCGCTGGGCTGCTTTCTCCCTCCGATTCTTCAACACCCTGCGAGGCATGGCTGACTGGGCGGAGGCACCGCTGATCGCACGCCCCAGAATCTGGCGCAGGGCCACACTGGGCGTGACCTGATGAGCCTGACACCAAGCGAGCCAGGGCGCTTTCAGATCACCGAGGTCGGCACTAATGGTGGTGGTGCGTAACTTCGCCATGATTGTTCGGGGCAGTCAGGACCAGGAAGCGGACCTGATTCCTACGGCGGGCAGTGTAAACCCAACCATTGATGTAATACAAGAAGGGCTGAAAGCCATATCCTGCAACCTCTTAAAATCGGTCTTACACTATGCCTATGCCGACACAGATATAAGACCCAGCAACCTCCTTTGGGCTGTTGCAGAAGACGCCAGAAAGGGGCCTGGATCGGCTGCTTGCAGGAGCCTGCGACAATCTAAGCATGCCTCAATCGCCAGTTGGCTGGTCCGGCTTCTCGCGAGTCGGGATTGCCCCATTTGAAGGGGATGCTCTTCTTGTTATCCTGGGACAGAGGGCACCGCTGTGCATTTGGCTCTCGTTTTGGGGAGACACCCATGCGCCTACAATGGACCAACCGTCTTCGATCCCTTCTGGCACTCTGTCTTGTGAGTGGGCTCGTGGCCTGTGGCAGCTTCGCGAGCTGCTTCAATAGTGGGTTCGCTTCCGTCGCCTGTGGAGGCGGACATCGCGAGAGCGACGTGTCTTCCCTGCCGCCGCCCACGGCGAGCTCGGCGGCAGGTCGCTGGACGGGCTCGACTCGTACTGGTCGCACCGTCACTGGACTGGTCCTCAAGGACGGCTCGTATTGGCTGTTCTATACGGCCAGAGACAATCCCAACATTCTGGCTGGCCTGATTCAGGGGACGGGCACGTCGCACTCCGGCTCCTTCGGGTCCCCGAACACCAGAGATTTTCCTGTGGACGGCACGGGCATTCGCCAGGGCAGGATGAGTGGCACCTATGTACCGCATGAGAGTTTCCACGCGACCATCATCTACTCCAATGGTGAGACAGAACGCGTGAGGAGTACGTACGTTCCGGACTCTGAGTCGGCCCTGAATCTGAACCTGGTCGCCGGGATCTATACTGGACTCCGTCTTGATGATCAGACAGTCACGGTGACCATCGATGCAGCCGGGACGTTGTCCAGCCATACCTCAGATGGCTGCACCGTTGCTGGAACCTTGTCCCCTCATGCAAAGGGGAATGTGTTTCAGGTCAGCGCCACATTCGAAGGGGGCACCTGTCGCCAGAGAACCGAGACGCTCACTGGTGTGGCCTTCTACGACGCCGCGACCAACCAGCTGTACGGTGCGGCCCTTAACCGTGCCAGGACCACCAGCGTTCTCTTTCTCGGTACGAAGCAGTAGGCCTCACTCGTTCACGGTGGTGTCAGGGTGTTCTGTTTTAACGGGGGCATGATCTGATGAGATCATCTCCCCGGAATGGATCGAGGAGATCACGGAGACAGGATCTCTCGCACCGCGGTAGAGGCAAAGAATCCCTGCTCCCGAAGCGTGGCAAACCAAGCTCGGGCAAATTCCTTCAGGTCCTGTTTCAGCGTGGGTAGGATGTGGGTGCGTCTGCCTGCCTTGTCGTACCGATACACATCTTGAACGATCCCCAGGTAGTCGTTCCGATAGGACACCGGTTCGGCTGCCTCGTCACCGGGTACATTGTGAAACAGAAACACGATGTCGGGGTCTCGCATGAGGTCGCCGTTCTGTTCGCCGTATTGGCACAGCGAGACCAATCGGCGTCCGTCGTCACTGAATCCAATCTCCTCGACCGACAATGGCATGAAGCCGGACACCGTGATGCGGACGGCCTGGACGCCGCCAAGCAGGTGATCGAGATGCGTGGCAAATTCCCGATAGATGTTCATCGTTGTATTTCCTTTCTTCAGGTGAAGGAAGCCTCCGGCGCGAGAGCCGGAGGCTTCCATTTTGCGGTCAGCGACTCGACCGCTCGGCGACCCAGAGTTTCGCCTGCTGGGTGACCGCGACAAGCGCGTCCAGATCCGCCTGGCCGAAGGATTCGGCATTCTTCCAAATTCCATCCCGGTCCTTGTACGAACGGGCGACGGTCACGTTGTAGAACGGACCGTTCATGCCCTCGTTCATCCAGATGCTCGCCTTAATGCTGCTGCATCGAAGCGTGGTGACCGGCTTGGGTTTCTTGTCTTGAGGTGCCATAGTGTTGTCTCCTTTAGTTAGAGTTGATGTGTTGGCCTCTCACGAGGCAGTGGAGGCCACACAGCGACGACACAGGAGACAGAGAGGCTGCCGCCACCTGGCGGGCCGGCGGGCGCGATGCGGAGGAATGACCGCAGAAGACGACGCGATTGTTCGCGGCGCGCGGGCATGATCGACGCAGCCCGCCGGTGAAAAGCCAGGGCGACGGCCGGATGCGCACAGGCACCGGCCCTGAAACCACAAACTGGTCCCCGCTCATCACCAGCACGGCATGGCCGAACAGATTCAACGGACGAGGCGAGAAGGTCCGGTACAGCTAGGCCGAAGAGACCACGCCTGTTCGTCAAGGTGGAAGAGGATCAACGAGTCAGCTTCGAGACGGTCTGGGGCTTGACGCGGTTGTTGTTCATCAGGCGACCGAGTTTGCGCCGGATTGTCGCTGACCGCAGTGGCATGCCGAACGGCCTGCGAGACAGAGGGGAACTGTCATGGGATCGGAGATGCGAAATCGTGAGCTGCGCGACCGGCTGAGCTACATGAGCGAGTCCTACGCGAGCTGGATGCCGGACATGAGGGCTGCCACCGCCCGCGTTAGATGGACCAAATCACCACCTCGCGGGAAATACTAACCGTCCATTGATACGAAGTTTGATCGTGTTCACACTCGCCGTCAATCAAACAGGTCTGCATGCGTGCCTGTCCGTCGACCACCGGACCTGCGTCGGTCGAATAGTCCCCGCAGAATCGAGAGCGGGCCAGAGTGGTCCATGCATGGATAAAACTGTTTGCATTTAATTGCAAGTGCATGCATATTTATCCATACCTATGAAGCGCGTTAAGCTGGATCGCCGAGCTGAAGCTGTGTTCCGCCGCCATGGGGGCGTGCTACGAACCTCTCAAGCCCTGAAGCTCGGGATCCATCCGCGCATTCTCTACCGCCTTCGTGATGCCGGGCGACTTGTCGCAGTGACCCGTGGAATCTACCGGCTGGCCGACCGGCCGGAGTCGAGCCATCCGGATCTCCTTGTCGTGGCACGTCGAGTCCCGCAGGCCGTGATGTGTCTCATCTCGGCACTCTCCTTCCATGGTCTTACCACCCAAATCCCGCACGAGGTCCAGATTGCGTTGCCTCGTCGGACCCGGTATCCACGGCTCGACCATCCTCCGCTTCGCGTCTTTCTGATGACGGGTACCGCGTACACGGAAGGGATCGAAACGCATTCCATCGAGGGGGTCCCGCTTCGCGTCTATGACCCAGCAAAGACGGTGGTGGACTGCTTCAAGTTTCGGAACAAAATCGGCATTGATGTGGCCGTTGAGGCGCTGCGACTGGCCCGTGAGCGGAAACGCGTGACGCCCCGTGCACTGCTTCAGTATGCCCGCCTCTGCCGAGTGGAACGTGTCATGCGTCCGTACCTGGAGGCGTTGACATAATGGCCGCTCATCCATCCAATCTGCCGGCATCGATTCATCAGCGGTTGCTCAATCAGGCGAAGGAGCAGAACCGGCCTCTTCAAGAGTTGCTCCAGTATTTTGCCATTGAACGATTCCTGTTCCGCCTCAGTCAATCACCGCATACCACCCGGTTTTATCTCAAGGGGGCGCTCATGCTTCGGCTCTGGGATGCGCCCCTGTCGCGTCCGACGATCGATGTGGATCTGATGGGGCAGCAGGTGTTGTCCAAGGATGAGCTGGAGCAGGTCATCAAGGACATCTGTGTGCATACGGTGCCGGATGACGGCTGCCGCTTTGAGGCAGCCACCGTGCAAGCCCAGCCCATTCGCCTTGAGGATCAGTATGGGGGCATCCGTGTCACGTTCATATCCCATATTGGGAAGATCCGGCTTAACATGCAGGTGGATGTCGGATTTGGTGACATCATCGTTCCAGGGCCGATTCCGATTGATTTTCCAGCGCTCCTGGATTTTCCGGCCCCTCATCTTCTGGCCTACTCACCAGAGAGTGCGATCGCGGAGAAATTTCAGGCCATGGTGCTGCTGGATTCAGCGAACAGCCGAATGAAGGACTTTTATGACATTTGGCTTCTCGCCAGAGGGCATTCATTTGAGGGCTCTGTCTTGAGCCACGCACTCCAGACCACATTTACGCGACGACAGACTCCAATCCCAGTGGATATCCCCACCGCGTTGACGGATCGCTTTGTGACGGATCGCCTCAAGCAGACGCAGTGGAATGCCTTTGTCCGGAAAGGCCATCTTGCTGCTGAGCAGATATCACTCAGTGACGTTGTTGAGTTATTGCGAGCCTTCCTGATCCCACCAATGCGAGCTGCGGCTAACAGCGAGCGCTTTGACCGTCATTGGCCAGCCAGGGGGCCTTGGACGTGACATCCTGACTCAGCGTTCGGCCCCCAATTCAGAGCAGATCATTGAGACGGGGCCGGTTGAGAACGGACAGTGATACGTTGCACACGTGAGTGGAATGCCGTTGCCCGAGTTTGCCTCATGATCATGCTCACAAAAGATGCCGTCCAGGTGGAATTCCACGTCGTGAAGATTGTCCTCCTCGATCCTACTGAAGAGCCGAACCGATCCTGAACGGCCACACACAGCGGATTTGCACACCGACCTCTTGGTAACACACTGTTGCGCCCCTCACCGACACCGGGGCGCAACAGAATCTCCCAATCTGTGGCCACGCACGACTGCAAGCGTGACACCGTCCGCGATGGCGCGGTTGCCACGGGCGTGCCACACCCCTTAATGGGCGACGGGTGTTCTCCTGGCACGGTCGAGTCGCGTCGCGCGACACGACGGTGCCCGAGCCCAGGTGGCACGGCACGTGCCCGAGATCGCTGGTACCGTTCCTAGAATAGTGCTAGGATAGTGTCTCGATAGTGGCGTATGGCGACATGGCTGTTTGTTGAATGGTTGTTGATCTGGATCTTGGACACGACGACGTTCGCGTTCGAATAGGACCAGGGCAACCGCACCAAGAATGCGACCAAGCACGACGTGACCACTGACGAGGTGGAGAGCGTGTTTCGGCTCAAACGAGCCGTTCCACTCGGTCTACAGACCAGCCCCGTCATCAACGAACTGCGTCTGGGACTCGTGGGGCAGTCAGACCGTGGACGTGTGCTGCAGGTCGCCTTTACCTTCCGAGGAAGCAAGGTCCGTGTGATCAGCGCCCGGCCGGCGCAATGAAGAACCCCGCCCTTCCAGGCGGGGTCTCCTCACAATTCAAGCTGCGCTTGACCCGTCTCCTGCTCGCCTTGGTGCTGGACATAGTGCCGAATCGTCGCCTCGTTGATGCCCACCGTGGAGG
>JAOUHJ010000026.1 GCA_029865225.1 Nitrospira sp. | reverse complement strand
ACTGAACATGCTGCATGATGCGTTCACGTTGGGTCTCCTTCGGTTGGGTGCAGGTGGGTTTGGCGATTCACTGGCACCCTACACCGTTGGATGACCCAACGTCTAAGCTGTTTTGGACAAGAGTGACGTTTAACATATCGATAGTAAAGGGCGAAGTCGCAGTCGAATTGAAACACGGGTTCGAATCCTGTTGGGACCACCACCCTTTCCCTGGAGGCCTGGCGAAATTCACGCTTTTGTCAAAGAGAGAGCTGAAAATGCTGCAGAAGGTGGTGTAAGTTAACCGTGACTGAGTACCTTCCTGGAGGTTGCCAATATAGCGAACCCTAGCGACGGGGGTTGAATGATGAACCTGGTCACCTTTCGCTTTCGCCAGTCCTCGGCCGTAGACTTTTATTGGAACCTTGAGTTGGCCAAACGAGGATCCCTACGCGAATTCAAGGTCCATCCCAACATCACCATTTATGAGTCGGCGTTCGATCTCCTCAACCCGATTCAAGTACGACATGCTTTGTCCCTTGCAAAGGCCTTGGTGCTTGACAAGCGAGCCGAGGTTTTCTGGGGGAATACGTCGTTGACGATGGTGATCGTCCGGGATGTGTTGGAGTGCTATCAGCAATCAATGCAGGTCGACGACCATCACGCGCATTGTTGGTTCAAGATCCGGCTCACATTTGACCTGACCGTGACACGGCTCGAGGTGGAGTCCGACGACTTGGCGAAGTCGTTCGTGTTCCCGTGCCGACATGCGGCCACCCATGCCTATGGGATTCACTATGAGCATCCAGGGACGATCTATGACCAATTGGACTCGGCCTTGTGGCGTGCCGGCACACGGTGGTGTCCACGGCTCGCGGATCTCTCAGAAATAAAACTCATCAATGTGGAGTTGCAGACGAAACGATAAAGAACCGGCCCGACATATGGGGGCGGTTGGCGACACGCGCTGGCGAAGTCGTCGTGGAATTCAAACCCGGATTCGAATCCCGTTGTAGACCAAACCAAGCCTGCGCGTGCAGCAGCTTCTTTATCGTGTTTTTCAGCTTGATAGCCGCTCCTTGATAAAACTCGGATGTGTCGCTCGTCAAAGGAACGATATTCTGTGTCTCGCGTTCGCGGAGGCGTCGATCACGATGCGGAACTCGCTTGGCGTAAGGCGCTGACTACTGGTAAGCTAAGGACTTAGAATCGCAAACTAGACGATAGTCCAACGATACGGCGAATAGCGAGGAGCACTCAGGGCGCTGTGCTGTTCGATAGAGCGAGGGGGAAGCCATGAATACCAGAATGAAAAACTTACTCTTATGGGGCATGATCGCCCTGTTCATAGTATTGTTGTTCAATATGTTTTCCGTTCCGACGCATGCACCGGAAGAAGAGGTCTATTTCAGTGATTTCATCGCGAAGGTGGAACAGGGCTCGGTGGTCAAGGTCATTATGCGGGGCCATCACATCAGTGCGGTCTTGAAAGACAGCACGCGCATTCATACCTATGCGGCCGATGATCCTGACCTGATCGCGATGTTGCGGGAGAAGGGGGTCCAGATCGAGGTGAAGCCGTCCGGCGAGAGCCCGTGGTACGTCACATTTCTGTACACATGGGGACCCTTCATCCTCTTTCTCGGGCTGTTCATCTTCTTCATGCGGCGGATGCAATCTGGCGGGAGTGGGGCCCTGTCGTTCGGGAAAAGCCGTGCCAAGATGCTGACCGAGGAACATAAGAAGGTCACCTTTGCAGACGTAGCCGGCGTTGATGAGGCGAAGAACGACGTGCAGGAGATCGTTGAGTTTTTGAAAGATCCACGCAAGTTTCAGACGCTGGGTGGCCGCATTCCAAAAGGCGTGTTGGTGGTCGGCCCGCCCGGAACCGGGAAGACCCTGTTGGCAAAAGCCGTTGCGGGTGAAGCCGGTGTTCCCTTTTTCAGCATCAGCGGGTCTGACTTTGTGGAGATGTTTGTCGGAGTCGGAGCCTCCCGGGTGCGGGATCTGTTTGAACAAGGAAAGAAACATGCACCGTGCATCATTTTTATCGATGAGATCGATGCCGTCGGTCGTCTGCGTGGAGCCGGGTTGGGTGGAGGTCATGACGAGCGAGAACAGACGCTGAATCAGCTGCTCGTGGAGATGGACGGGTTTGACACGACGGAAGGCGTGATCTTGGTCGCGGCAACAAATCGGCCGGACGTTCTTGATCCTGCCTTGCTGCGTCCTGGGCGGTTCGATCGTCAGGTCGTCGTCGATCGACCGGACCTTCATGGCCGAGCGGAGATTCTCAAGGTCCATACGAAAAAGGTGCCGATGGCGGCTAACGTGGAATTAGACAAGATAGCCCGCGGGACGCCTGGGTTCTCAGGAGCCGACTTGGAAAATCTGGTCAATGAGGCGGCCTTGTGGGCGGCCCGTCAAAACAAGACGGAGGTAGACACGGTCGATTTCGAAATGGCCAAAGATAAAATCATCATGGGGGCCGAACGTAAGAGCATGATCCTGACCGAAGAGGAGAAACGGGTCACGGCCTATCATGAGGCGGGACATGCGCTGATGGCGAGGCTCTTGCCCGGGACGGATCCCGTACATAAAGTCACGATTATCCCACGGGGACGAGCGCTGGGTGTCACGATGCAGTTGCCGACCGAGGATCGGCATAGCTATACCAAAGAGTTCCTGTCGAATAGACTGGCCGTCTTGATGGGGGGGCGAGTGGCGGAAGAACTCGTGTTTAACCACGTGACGACAGGGGCGGGGAACGATTTAAATCAGGCGACGGATCTTGCTCGCAAGATGGTCTGTGAGTGGGGTATGAGCGAGAAATTGGGGCCTCTCACGTTCGGGCAGAAAAACGACTCCGTCTTCCTGGGCCGGGACTGGACCGCAAAAAGAGACCTGAGCGAACGAGTGGCGAAGGAGATCGATTCCGAGATCAAGCAGTTTGTGACTGAAAATTACGAACGCGCCAAGCAAGTCTTGACCGAACACATGGCCGGCTTGACCGCGCTGGCCGAGGCCCTGTTGGTCAAAGAATCGCTGGATGCGATAGACATCGACCGAATTCTTATGGAGTCTTCTGCAGGAACGGTACCTGCTTAACAGCACTAGAGTCAGTCGTTGACTGAATCGGTGCCCGCGTAGTCGTATGCGCGAACCTTTCATTGACGCCTCCGTTCACGGTTGTGTATAAACGACTGGACGATGATGAACTCCTTTCGAGGGTCGTATGTACGCACGTGAATTTCGTGATGGCGCCAAGGACGGGTTAGAAGCGCTCGAACCGCTTGATCCCGACAAGATCACCTCGTTTAGCGAATTGCTCGAAGCCATGGGCAAGACGGCTTTTGGAGGACGACACCTCGGCAAAGCCTTCGATGTGCTGTGGGCGATGATCGAAGATCCGGACTGCCGTGTCGTCATGACATTGTCCGGAGCGATGACCATTGCCAAGATGGGGAAGATCATCACGAAGATGATCGATGAAGGCATGGTGCATTGCATCATCTCGACCGGGGCGCTGATGGCTCATGGCCTCAGTGAGTCCGTCGGGAAGACACACTATCGGCACGACCCATCGATGAGCGATGAGGAGCTCTTTCGAAAGGGGTACAATCGCGTCTACGATACCCTCGAGATGGAAGCCAATCTTAACTATGTCGAGCATGTCGTCAGCCGGACGGTGAAGCGCCTCAACCAAGATCGGCCGCTTTCATCGGAGATCCTCACGCGGGAATTGGGAAAGACCTTGGCCGAGGAGTTTGACGGCGAAGGGATTCTGAAGAGTGCCTACTTGAAAAAGGTTCCGGTGTATATTCCGGCCTTCACCGATTCAGAGGTCGGGCTCGATATGGGTATATGGGCAATGGGCCGAGAGGTCGATCAGGCGCGATCTAAGGCTGGTCCCAACGGCGATCTGGGAATCTTGCAAACCATTCTGAACTTCTATCCATCGTTTAACCCCTACCTGGATCTCAATAGTTATGCGGACACCGTCCTTTCGGCCAAACGCCTGGGGATCTTCACGATCGGCGGAGGCGTCCCAAGGAATTGGGCGCAACAAGTCGGCCCGTACATTGAAATCGGTAATCTGCGGTTAGGGCTGTCTGTGAAGCCTCCACGCTTTCAATATGGAGTGAGAATTTGTCCCGAGCCGGACTACTGGGGTGGGCTCAGCGGCTGTACCTATCAAGAAGGGCTCTCCTGGGGAAAGTTTGTGACGCCGAAGGACGGCGGACGATTTGCCGAAGTCTTGAGTGATGCCACCGTTGTGTGGCCCCTCTTGATGATGGGACTGCTCGAAAGAAAAAAAGCCGGCGTGGTGCGCCAGTCGTGAAATGGATGATTAGACGACGGTTGGGCCAGTTATGTCTTGGCAGCATCCTCCTATGGTCTTCTGTCGCTACCGCTGGAGATTCGACAGAGACTGATGTCCGGATAAGGGGGCAGGCCAATGCCCCTCTGACGCTGATCGAATACTCCGACTTCACCTGCGGGTACTGCCTGAAGTTTTTCAAGGATACCTGGCCACGCATACAAGCCCGTTATGTCGATACCGGGAAAGTGCGGTTTGTGTATCGAGATTATCCACGGGCCGACCGAGGGCCTGGAGTGGATGCAGCAATGGCAGCGCGATGTGCGGGAGCGCAAGGGCAATATTGGGCGATGCACGATCGCTTGTTTTCCGAAGGCGGACAACTGGATAAGCAAGTCTATAACCGTCATGCCAAGACGCTCGGCTTGGATCGTTCGGTGTTTGAACAGTGTATGGCTGAGGGACGGTACACCAATTCGATCTTCGAAGATCGTCAGGAAGCCAATCAGTGGGGCTTTCACGGAACACCAGGGTTTATTCTCGTACGCACGGCCATTGCGCCGACGGAGCACGAACCCGCTATTGCGATACCCGGAGCATTTCCGTTCGAGATGTTTTCGGATGAAATCGAGCGACTTCTGGCAGGCACCAAAAAGTAAGCAGAGAAGGTGTCGGTTGCCTGTCCTCCGCGAGTGTTGTTGACATCGCGCATTCGGTTGCGTTAGACCTGTTCACCAGAAAGGGTAGGATATCCTATGGATTCCGTACAATCGTTCTGGCCCGTGTCCCATCGCGACGATGACTTTTGGGTGTGCATGTCTTGTCTCACGGAAGTCTTCTACCGAAAAGTTCCCATGCCGGATTGTCCGTCCTGCCACGGCGTGTCGACGTATGAAGGCTTCACCTTGGACGCGATCCGCGACTGGGGTACGGAAGAACTGATTGCGAAGGCCGTCGCTGCACAAGAGACGGCCACGACTACTCAACCTCCCGTTGAATCTGCCGCTCCGGTTGAAGCGGCGGATTAACATCGGCTTCATCACGGACTCCAGCGAGTCGTCCAGTGAAGGAACCGCGACCATTCCTCGTTCATGGCCAGTGGAAAGTGGGTGACAGTACGTCTCCGGTCGTTGACCCGTTTACCGGGAAGCTGGTTGCGCAGGTTACCCAAGCGACGGAATCCGATATCGAACAGGCCGTCGCATCGACATCCAGCGCAGCTGCTCCCATGGGACAGCTGCCGGCCCATGCTCGATACGATATTCTCCAACAGATTGCGACCCGGCTCTCTCGACGTCGGGACGACTTTGCAACGACGATTTCGACGGAAGCCGGCAAGCCGATCACCGATGCGAGGCGGGAAGTCGCCCGGGCTATTCAAACGTTCACGGTTGCGGCTGAAGAAGCCCGACGAATTCCGGGTGAAGTGGTTCCGCTGGATTGGACCCCCGGTTTTGATACGCATCTTGGCCTGCTCCGCCGGTTCCCCATCGGTCCGATTCTCGGCATTACGCCCTTCAACTTTCCGCTCAATCTGGTGGCGCACAAGGTTGCACCGGCACTGGCTGCCGGTAATCCCATCTTGATCAAACCGGCTCCTCAAACGCCGCTGACGGCTCTCTTGCTCGGAGAGGTCGCGTTAGAGGCGGGAGTTCCTCCAGGGGGACTGAATATTGTGCCGTGCGATAACCTTCTGGCTGAGCGAATGGTGGTCGATTCGCGATTCAAGTTGCTGAGTTTCACCGGGAGTGCCTCCGTAGGGTGGATGTTGAAGGCCAAGTGTGGAAAGAAAAAAGTGACGCTTGAGCTCGGAGGCAATGCGGCGGTCGTGATCGAACCGGATGCCGACATCGAGGTCGCCGCTCAGCGATGCGCCGCCGGCGGATTTGGGTATGCCGGCCAGACGTGCATTTCCGTGCAGCGGATCTTCGTGCACCACTCGGTCGCCGATTTGTTTACGACCAAGCTCCTCATGCACGTCGCTCGGTTAAAGACAGGCGATCCAACCGACGAGACGACGAGCATGGGCCCGCTCATCGACGAGGCAGCGGCGCAACGGGTAGAAGGGTGGATCGGTGAAGCTGTAGCGGATGGAGCGCGTGTGCTATTGGGCGGAAAACGTACGAGATCGCTGGTCGAGGCCACCGTACTGTCGAACGTGAACCCTCAGATGAAGGTCTCATGCCGAGAGGTGTTTGGACCGGTCGTGACGGTCACGCCGTATCGCCAGTTGAGCGAGGCCGTCGCCTTGCTCAATCAATCCGACTATGGGCTACAGGCCGGGATTTTCACACAAGACATCAATAAGATTTTTTACGCCTTTCGTCATGTGGAGGTCGGTGCCGTCCTGGCCAATGAAATTCCCACGTTTCGCGCGGATCATATGCCCTACGGCGGGGTGAAAGATTCCGGGTTGGGACGAGAAGGTGTGCGTGCAGCAATCGAGGATATGACGGAACCGCGCATGCTGATCATGAACCTCAAAGAACCAGCCAGCTCAGCTGAAAAAACTCTCTAGAAGATATTGCGAAGCCGGTCCAATCTTGCTACAACACACGCGATGCTGTAGCTGAACTGGTTCGATTTGTTAGTCTAGCCGCTCGCGAACACATCACGAAACAACCTCCACGCAACCTGAAAGGTCGGTTATCAGACGAAAGGGGAGATGATGGTACCTACGCAAATGTTTCTCACGAGAGGTGTGGGAGTTCACAAAGAGAAGCTGGCCTCGTTCGAAGAAGCGTTGCGCAGCGCGGGTGTCGCCTACTGTAACCTCGTCAGTGTGTCCTCCATTCTTCCACCCTATTGCAAGATCATCCCCCGAAAACGCGGAGAGAAACTGTTAAAACCTGGAGAGATCACGTTTTGCGTGATGGCCCGATCCGAGACCAACGAACGGAACCAACTGGTTTCGGCCTCCGTCGGCCTGGCGAAGCCCACGGACATCGGCACCTATGGGTACCTTTCGGAGCACCATGCGCATGGCGAAACGGATGAAGAGACCGGAGAATATACAGAAGATTTGGCGGCGCAGATGCTCGCCACGACCTTAGGCGTGGAGTTCGATCCGAATGTCGCGTGGAAAGAGCGTGAACAGGTGTTTAAGATGGGCGGAAAAATCGTCAAGACGCTGAACATCACTCAGTCGGCCGTCGGGAAGAAGGGCAAGTGGACGACGGTCATCGCGCTGGCCGTCTTCATTCCACCGGAGAATGATCCCAACCGTTCCCGCAAGTAGAGGGGCTGAGGGATTGGCTGTGTCGGCTTTGGCTGCCCGTCTCGCGTAAGGGGAGAATGCCCATGACGCTTCCCGTCGGTTGGGAGGGGGCGGATCGCAATTTTCTGGGCCTCGACGAACCTTGGTGCCATCCGGATCGAGCAGGCGTCTATGTCCTGCCGGCTCCCTACGAGCATACCTCCAGCTACATCCGAGGATCAGACCGTGGTCCATCGGCTATCCTGGAAGCCTCCAGCCAGGTTGAGTTCTACGATGAACAACTTCGAGTTGAGCCTTATCGCGAGTGGGGTGGGATTGCGACGGCTGTGCCCCTGAATCTCGAGGGGAAGGTCGACCGAGCAGCAGTCGACGCCATCGAGGCGTTTGTCTCACCCCATGTCGGAACTGGCCGGTTTGTGGTCACGTTGACCGGTGAACATACCGGTGCCTTGGGAGCGATTCGGGCCCATGCGAAGCGGTACCAGCAGATGACGGTCGTACAGATCGATGCCCACGGAGATCTGCGTGAAGCCTATCAAGGGAATCCCTTCAGCCATGCCAGTGTCATGGCGCGGGTGGTGGAGGATGGGGTGTCCCTGGTGCAGGTGGGCATCCGATCGATTAGTCTGGAGGAGGTGGCCCGTACCGACTCCACTGATCGAATTGCAACGTTTTTTGCAGCCACGATTCTTGATCCGTCTGGTCCCTATGAAGGCAGGGCGTCGAAATGGATACCGGATGTCGTGGCGGCCTGCCGAACGCCCGTGTATCTCACCTTCGACTGCGACGGGCTGGATGCCTCGCTTGTCCCCGCACTCGGGACCCCTGAGCCTGGTGGATTGGGCTGGTATGATACGCTCAATCTGATCACGGCCCTTGCGGACGGACCAGGAATTGTGGGAATGGATGTCAGCGAGATCGCTCCCATTGAAGGGTTTGTCGCACCGCAATTCACCGTCGCGCGGTTGATCTATCGGATGCTTGGTCGGATCAAGGCCGGCAAACGTGTCTACTAACCCGGACACTGAAACAGGCTGCCCGCATCGTTCTCGCCTCGCTCAGACGCTCGACGTACACAAACCGTACGACTCGCGCCTTCGCTCGCTGCGGCCTTGCTGGCAACCTGTTTGAGTATCCGGGGGCTAAGGCCAATTTCCTGTGGTTCACACCATCCGCATCAATAAGTTTTTTACAGAACAAGGGATATGCTCACGGCGGGAAGCTGACCGGCTGATCGAGTCTGGTGTCGTCACGATTAACGGTCGGGTGGCCAAACTCGGTGATCACGTAGAGCCTAAAGACGTCATTGCTCGTGAGGGCTGCGTGATCCTCTGGCGGAAGGCTGGTCTGTACATCAAATACCATAAGCCGGTCGGCGTGACGACCACGAGTGAGACCCATATTCCCCGAAACATCATTGCGGAAATCGGGCACCCTGAGCGAATTTTTCCGATCGGAAGACTGGATAAAGATTCCTCCGGTCTGATTTTATTGACGAACGACGGCGACATCGTCAACGACATCCTCCGCACAGAATTCGGCCATGAACGAGAGTATCTGGTGCAGGTCGATCGGTCGTTCGATCAATCATTTTTGGATAAGATGTCGCGCGGCGTGGTCATCCTCGGAAGCAAGACGAAACCTTGTCGTATGACGCGGGTGGGGGGAGATCGGTTTCGTATTGTTCTCACTGAAGGACGCAACCGGCAGATCCGGCGCATGTGTCAAGCGCTCGGCTATCGCGTGATCAAGCTCCACCGCACGAGAATCATGCACCTCACCATCGAAGGGTTAAAAGTGGGTGAATGGAAAGAACTCACGACGCAGGAGCGAGAGCGGTTGCTCAGGGCAGTGGGGCGGCATGGGCAGTGACTGATGCTTCCAGGCCAAGTCGTTGCCACGCGCTCTCTCTTCGTTCACCTTTCATCCTTCGGTCACACCTGCGATTGTTCATCATGAGCTCGTACCATCCCAGATGAGGGCACTTCACGGCCTTCACAAAGACATACCATCTAATTTTTAGATGGTTAACCAATACATTATCTATTTGTCTATGTAACGATTGATCCGGTACATCATGACTATGTGAACGCATCGCTCACATAGCCATAAGGAGGGCATCATGAAATTGCCAAGCGTGTTCAAAGCAGGAATTCTGCCGGTCATCGCGGGGACGGCCATCGTCATGGCATCAACGGTATGGGCTGGCGATAAGTCAGCTATGAGCGGCGTAGGCATGGAGCTCAAACCCAAAGTCATCACACACGAGAAGCTGGACGTACATGAACTGGATGAGCAAGTGTCGCATATGGAGGTGATTGATTCGAACGGGAACGCGTATCTGCTGATTCCACTCAAAGCGACTGGAGGAAGCGGTCCAGCGGTAACCAAAGATGGAAAAATTGTTGTGGAGTATATCCATCCCTACACAGGACGGCTAGGCAATTAACCATAGCCGATAAAGAAAGGTCATGGATGTTTCTTTGTGCATCCCAAGCCGAAGATGATGCACGGGAATAGCGTAAGGGCTCTATCTTCAACAAGGGAGGGGGCTATGAAGCGAGACCGTCAGACGGAGAAGAAGTATGAGCTGAATGGAGTGGTACAAGAGGGTGACGATCTATTCGTTCAAAAAAGAATTGCCCGGCGAGCATACGAGCTGTACCTCGAGCGAGGCGGAATAAACGGACACGAAGTTGAAGATTGGTTGCAGGCAGAGCGGGAAATTCTCGAGGAAGAGTGCCAGTGATAGGCCGCGGCGGCGGCTTACCTGAGTGTGAACGGGTCTGCCGCCGCAGTTTCATACGCGACAGGGATCTGTGGAGCCTCTTGAGCAGAAGCCGAAGAAAATGGCTGTTTCATGCCGCAGGACACGAGAGGAGGCATGATCATGAAGAAGATGGCGACGGTTCTGAGCTTCGTTGTCGTCGGATGTGCATTCCCGGACTTTTCATGGGCACATAGGCACGTCGTCGCTCAAGATGAACAACAGAGGCGATCGCTTATGTTTGTCGAACCTCATGAATTTGTGGGACCGGTCCTGAACCTTGAGAGCTTGTCGCAACGTGCGGAGCGACCGTCATGGGATTGGGTGGGCCTGACCCATACCGATCCACATCACCTTATCGGAACTGGGCCGCACTACGCTGTTCCTTACCGCAACTTTCAAATGCCGGACGGTGGAGCGTTGATGTTCAGCTGGCCTTTGGGAAGCCTTCCAACGTTTCAGATGAGCACACAGGCACCACCTAGAGAAGCGAGCCTCAACCGGGAAAATGCGTGGGGCGATCCTCGCCCATGGTGACCGTTGGTTGTTTCGTGTCGAAGAGTTGGTGGGTGTCAGTCCGGACTCAAGGGTCGGCCCCGTGGGAACCATGGGATAAGAGAAAAAGCTTCTCCCTCATGGGAACATCTGTCTGTCCAGGCATGGATCTCTCTGCGTTTGAGGAGGTAGGAACATGATACATCGTGCCAGCAGTCACTCAGGTATGGGTAGGAGACAATTCCTTCAAACGGTTCTTTCAGGTGCGGCTCTTGGTGCGGCCACGCAAGCAGGAATCGAGCTTGCTTCCCCCAGAACGCTTCATGCCCAAACCGGCCTCAGCCCCGATGAAGCCCTGCATGAATTGCTCGCGGGCAACCAACGGTTTGCTGCCGATCGGCTGACATCCATTACTCACGATCTTAACATCATGAAAGAGCGTACGGTCAATAAACAAGAGCCGTTTGCGGCGGTGCTGACCTGTGCCGATTCTCGCATACCGGTGGAACTGGTCTTTGACCAAACGATCGGCCACCTCTTTGTCACACGAGTGGCCGGCAACGTGGTGACACCGGAGATTGTGGCCAGCCTGGAATTCGGTGTCGCGGTCCTTGGGATCAAGACCCTGCTTGTGATCGGTCATAGTAATTGTGGGGCCGTGAAGGCTGCGATGACGACGGATACCGTCCCAGGGCAGATCAGCGTGTTGTATCAACGCATTTATCCGGCGATAGAAAAGTCCGGCGGCAATCTTGATAAGGCCATCCAAGCCAATGCGAAGATTCAGGCTGAATTGTTGCGCGCATCCTCTACGGTGATTCGGGAGACAACGAAGGCCGGAAAATTACGGGTTGAATCCGCCGTGTATGACCTCGCGACAGGAAAGGTCAGTTTGATCTAAACTCCAATGCCTGATTCGCGAAGTGCCCAGGAGGGGGGGGGGAATTGAGCGGCTTTCCAGGACGGACTTTCGAGAAGCCGTGACACGCTAGAGAGAGGGTGTGCAGCACATCGAACCAATCGGGGCGAGCCGGTAACCATGTTTGATTACGACCTCCTCTGCATCGGGAGTGGCCCAGCCGGGCAGCGGGCTGCAGTGCAAGCTGCCAAACTGGGGAAACGCACCGCTGTAATCGAACGAGGCCGTTTCGTCGGTGGAGTCTGCGTCGATACAGGAACCATCCCAAGCAAAACGTTTCGGGAAGCGGTCCTGACGGTCATGGGCAGAGCCGGGTTCACTGATGGGTCAGGACAGCAGGCATTATGGCAGCGGCCCAGTGCACAAGCTCTCATGGCCCGGGTCGCCGAGGTGGAACACTTACAGGCCGAGATTATCCGGGAACAGCTTCAACGCAACGACGTCACCGTGCTGTCAGGGGAAGCAGCTTTTCAAGACGCCCACACAGTTGTGGTGAGCCGAGAGAGTCGGTCGAACGCGGTGACGGCCGCTAACATCCTTCTTGCTGTCGGGACGGTGCCTGCGCCGCCGCCGAGTATCTCACCTAAACCGGATCTGGTCGTAACAAGCGACGAGTTGCTGCAAATAACCTCTCTGCCGCGACGACTTGCTGTCATAGGAGCCGGAGTCATTGGGATCGAATATGCGTCGATGTTTGCTGCGCTCGGTATCGAGGTGACCGTCGTCGACAAGCGGGAGCGTCCGTTGGAGTTTCTTGACGGAGAGCTGGTCGACGAGTTGCTGCATCAAATGCGCAATGCGGGTGTTACCTTTCGGCTCGGGGAAGCAGTGGAGCGGTTGGAGATCGTCGAGGGACTCTCCAAGCGGATTCTCATCTTCTTGGAGTCGGGCAAACGGCTGGTCTCCGACCTGGTCTTGTTCAGCGCAGGACGGCAGGGGGCGACCGATCGATTGAATCTGCCCGCAGCGGGACTGAAGGCGGATGATCGTGGACGGTTGACGGTCGATCAAGCCTATCGTACGAGCGTCCCGCACATCTTCGCCGCCGGAGATGTCATCGGGTTTCCGAGTTTAGCAACCACCTCGGCCGAGCAGGGTCGCCTGGCTGCTTGTGCGGCTTTCGGCATCGACGCCGAGCCGATGGCACCTCATTTCCCCATCGGGATCTACGCAATCCCTGAACTGTCGGCCGTCGGAGAGCCGGAGCACGTGTTGACGGCGCGGAGGGTTCCCTATGAGAGCGGGGTTGCCCGCTATCGAGAGATTGCGCGTGGTCACATCCTGGGGGATGACAGCGGATTCCTCAAGCTGCTGTTTCACCGACAGGACCATCGTCTCTTGGGAGTTCACGCAGTCGGCACTGGTGCGACAGAGCTGATCCATATCGGCCAAGCTGTGTTGGGGTTGGGAGGCGGACTTGATTATTTTCTGTCGACTGCCTTCAATTATCCAACTCTGACCGAGTGCTATAAAGTCGCCGCATTGGACGCATTCAACAAACTTGCATAAGCACACCAGAAAAAGGGTCGGATTGCAAACGACTATCTAGTCATCACCTTCGTCGCCGGCATCTATGCTCTTTGATCCCAACCCGCCCGTTCAGACTGTTACGGGACATGGCTTCCCAAAACTCCAATCAAACCGGACGTACATCCATAGAAAGGAGTCGTTCCATGAAAGTCCTGGTGTTTGTTGTTAGCTGTCTGCTCATGCTGCCGGTGGTCGGCTACACTGATCAGGCCAAAGAATTGTCGGCGGCCACATCGCTCCCGCCTATTCAGTTCGGTCTCGAGGAACTTCATTCATGGATTGATCGGACCCATCCGCTCCTGAGGGGCGCCGGAGCTGAAAAAACGATCGCCAAGGGGAAGATGCTGCAGGCACTGGGTGCCTTTGAGCCCACTCTCGTGAACGACACAGAGCTTGAACGCTTTATTTCAAGCGCGGACCCGAGCAAGGGAACTCAAACCGTAGGGTTTAACGACACGTTGGTTGAAGCGCTTCACCCATTGGGTTTTCGAGGCAGCGCCGGATTTCACCAAGCAATCGGTGAGGCGAGAATCCCTGACTTGTCGTTCGGTAACGGTAATCAGCAGGTCATCCTGGGCGGCTTCTTGCCGTTGCTCAGGGGCCTGATGATCAATCCAGAACGCGCTGAGCAACAGCGATCCGAATTGGCCTCTCCTCGCGCAGAAATAAAAATCGCCAAAACGAGGCAGGATCTCTTCTTAGCAGCTACCCATCAATACTGGGATTGGGTTGCGGCTGCCAAGTTGCTCGATGTCCAAAAGCGAGCAGTCGCTGTGGCGGAAGACCGGTATACTCTGGTGCAAGAGCTCGCGAATGCGGGGTCAGTCGCCGTCATCGACGTGACGGAAGCCGGCCAGGAGGTACACCGACGCCGCGAAGTCGCGATCGCTGCACGGCGAGGGCTCGAGCAAGAAGCGTTCAAACTCTCCATGTTCCTGTGGGTAAATGGCTCCCCGTCGGCTCCTCCGCTCGAGCGTGTCCCGGACTTCCCGGTGGAGAGGCGGATGCCGACCGTGGACGACGTCTTGAGTCAAAAGGCAAGAGCACTCTCAGAACGACCCGAGGTCAAAGAACTCGAAGTAGAGGCAAAGATCAATAACATCGACCTCGCTCTGGCCAAGAACAACCTGCTCCCGAGCCTAAACTTGGAGGCTGCACCGGCACGTTCTCCGGAGAAATTCGTTCTCGGATTGGGATATCGATTCGGCGTCGAGCTAAGGGTTCCTCTTCTGCAACGCCGAAGCCGAGGCGAAGTCCTTCAAGCGCAAGGCCAGGCGGAACGGCTCGTCATGGCCCAACAGTACCGGGAAAACCAAGTCGTTGTCGACGTCGATAATGCCCTGTCTGCCATCGAGCGGGCTCGCGAACGGATGGAAGAAGCGTCACAGGCTTTCCGTCTGGCCAAGCTCGTCGAAGAGGGGGAGCGTTACCGCTACAGCGTCGGGTCCAGTAGCGTTCTGTTCGTCAACCTTCGCGAACGCAACACCGTGGACTCAGAAATTCAGGTTATTCGGGCGAAAGCCGAGTACCACAAGTCTTTGGCACTGTACCAGTGGGCTGTCGGAGCCTGGGCCAAGACCCCGAGCGATTCCCTGCGAGTGAGTGACCGATGACATGACGAACCAGCCAGATCGTGATAGGGTCTCCGTGAATACGGGATGCTGGTGCCGGATATGCTGGGCCTACGTTTGACATGAAGTGAACGCTCGCATGACTCGGAGAATCGTGGAACGCTGACACATGGGACAATCACCCGGCACATCTCAGCCCAACCTCTTTCAAGTCTCACGGCATCTTGGGCGCTTTTTCCAAACCGAGCGTAGAATTCTGGTACTTGTAGGTTTGTACTCGCTCGTGATCGGACTCTTCTCTCTGATCGTCCCGTTGACTGTCCAGGAATTGGTCAACACGTTCTCCTTCGCGATCCAACCGGTCATGATTGTGACATTGGCTATTATCATGGTCGTCGTGCTGGCATTTGTGGGGCTGTTCAAGACGTTGCAACATTATGCGGTCGAGGTGCTGCAGCGTCGTCTCTTTGTGAGGACGGCTTTTGCCATGGCTCAGAAGCTGCCTCATATCCGACTCCAAGGATTCAAGCCCCAGGTCTCGAATTTCTTCATGGAAACGTCATTCATGCAGCGTGCCTTGTCGGTCCTCCTCGTCGATCTAGTCCATGTGATCGTCGGCGGCTTCGTCGGGATGACCATTTTGGTCTTCTATCATCCCTACTTCATTCTGTTTGATTTGGTGCTGCTCCTCGGATTCACGCTCATTGTCTTCGTCCTGTCTCGTGGAGGGCTGCGGACGACCATCGCCATGTCTCACGCCAAATACGACGTACTGCACTGGATGCAGGAAATTTCACGCAATCTGCTGCACATCAAGGCGACGGATAGCCGGGAGTTGCTCATTCAGAAAACCGACCAATTGACGGCAAAGTATATCGAGTATCGCCGGGCACGCTTTGCCGTGCTCCTGCGTCAATTTATCGCGTCTGTAGGAGGACAAGCGCTCGCACACAGCGGCACCCTGGCGCTGGCCGGCTGGCTGCTGTCCATCGACCAATTGACTCTCGGGCAACTGGTAGCGGTTGAGGTCGTGGTGGGAAGCCTTCTCGTCAACTTTGATGCGGTCGTCAAGAGTATCGGGCACGTATATTTCTTCTTCACGTCGTTGGAGGAACTCGAAGCCTTCTTCGCGCTCCCACAAGAGGAACGTCGTCCTCCGCCGACTTCCACTGTGACTCTTCGTGATCCCAAAAATCATGGCATCCGGTTAACCGGTGTCGGGTTGGGCGTGGTTCGCGACGGAACCCCCGTCTTCGCCAATCTTGACCTGGAGGTTGCCTCTGGAGAGAGGGTGGCCATCTATGCAAAGACCATTGCGGCCAGAATGGCGCTGGCCAGGGTGTTGGCTGGTCTCGAATCACCGAGCAGCGGGTGCGTTTCCTATAACGATGTCGATCTCCGACATCTTGATCTGAACCGTATTAATCAGCACCGCGGCTTCATGATCGATTCACAGTTGTCATTGATGGATGGGACGATCGCGGACAATATCGTGTGGCGACGTTCCGCCGTCTCCTATGACGATGTCCGATGGGCGCTCTGGTTGACCCAGCTCCAGGAAGAGATTGCAACTCTTCCGCTGGGGATTAACTCCGATATCCGCGCGTTCGGGGAGATTCCGGCACCAACCCATATCCTGCGCATCTTACTCGCCCGTGCCATTGTGGGACGGCCTCAACTCCTTATCTTCGACGGGATGATTCACGACATGCAGCCGGCCTTGCGCGACGCCATCCTTCGGCGAATCTGTTCGAAAGAGGAATCATGGACCGTCTTGTTCGTCTCGACCGATCCGAATTTAACACCCTATGTCGATCGGCGCATTGCTCTTGATGATTCGGGCACGTCCGTACCGTTGTTGCCTTCCTGACGAGGGGCCGGTGATTATTTTGATCCCCGCCCAGCTTTCGGCAGAAGCGTATCGATGATCGTGTGTGATCGCTCCTCGTAGTCGGGTGGGAACAGGTTGAATCGACGCCACAGTTCGTACCAGAGTGGCACTCGGTTGAGAATGACCCATCCCATCACTTTCGTGCCCTGGCGGACGTGGGACTGCTCCGGCCAGGAACGATCGTCGAGGTCGGGAACGACCCAGAACCGATAGTTGCCCTTTCCGTCATCGACTTGGTCGATCACCTTGATCACCCCGTTGTACGTACCGGCCATGAGTTCAGGCCAGGCCGGCAAAGGAATGGCTGGGATGCCATAGAAGAGGATTTTGACCTTCCGACCGACATTCAGCAGAGGAGCGTCCAGTCCGTCTGCCGTCATCTCAATCGCCTTGTCCGTGCTGGTGGGAGAAAGGCGCACCAACGTGTCGCCCTGTCGCACGGTTTCACCGGCCCCGACTTTGGCCATCTTGACGACCGTGCCGTCGATCGGGGCCAAGATTCTGCCAGCCAACCGGCGTTGCTCGGCGTTTGACCGTCGCAGCGAGACATCGGCGAGCTGGTCGGCCACTTTGGCAGCTTCGGCAACCGATGCATCACGAGTCGCTTCCGCATCAAGCAGGCGCTGCAACATCTCTGCGCTCACTTGGTCGCGTCCGAACCCCAGTGACTTCATGGCCTCTTCAGCTGCTCGGAGATTCGCCTGCGCCCCCTCGAGATCGGCCTGGCTTGCGGTATCTGTTTGGACCGCCAACTCCAGCTCTCGCTGAGACACCAAGCCTCTCTTGAGGAGCTGTTTGTGCCGTTCGAGGTTAAGCGCTGCCGTGATGGCGGCGATCTTGGCTGCCTCGACCTGCTGGTGCGCTTGGCGCACCTTGCTGCCGGCCTCGACGACGCGGGCCTCCGCCGACGGGACGGCGGCTTTGACAAGATTCCGCATTTCTAAGATGCGCTTGTCGAGCTGGTCGACTCTGGCCAATGCCGCGCTCTTGGTGTTCTCGAGCGCCTTCTTCCGTTGATCGAGAAAGGCGAGTAAGTCGGGTGACATGAAGTTGGGGTCATTGTCTTCTAATTCGAGAATGAGATCACCTTCCCGAACCTGGTCACCTTCTAATGCGTGCCATTTCTTGATGCGACCGGTAATCTGAGCTTCGACGTCCTGTGGTCGTTCGTGGGGCGTGTAGGCCGACATCTGGCCAGTCACGGTCACCGTCTGAGTCCAGGGAACGAAAATGATGATAAGCAAGAAAAGGAGAACCAGGCTAACCGGTACACGAGAGGAAAATCTCCAGCCCTTCGGAAGCTGTGCATTCTCCCAGGACTGGAGTGTGGTTGAGGCGGCAAGCTCGTCGATGGTGATCTCGTCGGTGGCCCTGTCCTGGCTGAGAAAGCGGGGTTGATGTGCCAGGTCAGGATCTAGGCTTCCCACGAGCTGTATCCCTATAGGATCTCAAGAGGTTGATGAGCCATCCTCACGCACCTTCGACATCATACTAAGCCCACCAGGGTTTCCACAAACTTTCGGTGTAAAGTGGTAGGAATGGGTTTCAAACAGGTCATGGTGGGAGATTGTACAGCCGGATCATGCCAGAATATCACGGCGGGCCGCGTCTAGGAGGGCCACCACTGCCGGATGTTTGAGCCGCCGCTCAACAGTGATCGCATAAAACCTTTGCTTGACGGAATCGAGGCGCCCAACCACCTGCACACGATACTGCTGGCAGATTTCTTTCTCCATCACCGTCGATCCGGGGAACAGCCCATGGCCTTCCTGGCCGAAGGCCTTTAATGTCGCACTATCTTCGAACTCTCCGATAATAGTCGGCGACAGGTGGTGACGTGCCAGCCAATCGTCTAATAACCTGCGAAGGATCGCGTTCGAGGTGGGCAATAAAATAGGCGCACCGTTCAAGGATCGAGGAAAGTTGCGACGGTATCGCACCGCCATTTTGGGCGCCCCGAAGAAGGTAACGCCGGATTCTCCCATGAGATGGTTATGGGTCTGCACCTTGATGGTTGGCGGGGCCGGTGTATCGGCGATGACCAAATCCAGCCCATGGATGGCCAGGTCGGCTAGCAGCTGGTCTAACTTATCCTCCCAACAGATCAGGCGTGTTGATGGGGATTGTCTCGAGGTCGATTCCAAAAGCCGGGCAGCCAGCAGCTTGGGGACCACGTCGACAATGCCAACGGTCAGGCGGAGAGGACGGCCGCTACCCCGTCCCTTCATCGTATTCATCAGGTCTCGCCCGATGGAGAAGATATCTTCCGCATACCTGAATGCAATCCGGCCCATTTCCGTCAGGATGAGCTGACGCCCGGTTCGGATGAACAGCTTTTCGCCCAAACTCTCCTCCAAGGCTCGAATCTGTGCACTGATCGTAGGTTGAGCGAGATGGAGCTCCTCGCAAGCCTTGGCCACAGTGCCGTGCTTCGCAACCGACCAAAAATAGAGGAGATGGTGATAATTCAGCCATTCCATAAGATCGCACTATACAAAGAATCGATGGATGACTCCAGACCACGTGCCGAGCTCATCCTGCAAAGATGCCAAAATAGAAATGGAGGTGTGGGGACATGGAGGCAGGGTCGAGGTGCTCTTAGCCGAGCAGCTCTCGTCGGGCGGTTCGGACGAGTGCCAGGACGGCCTGGTGTTTCACGCGCCGCTCCACCGTGATGGCGTAGAAATGTTGTTTGAGCCCCTCCAGCTGTCCGACCGTCTGTACCCGGTATTGGCGGCAGATCTCATGCTCGATCACCGAGGCCCCGGGGAAGATGCCATATCCGTCTTGGCCGAACGCCTTCAAGGTCGAGCTATCGTCGAACTCACCGACAATCAACGGGTGGAGGCCATGGTTAACCATCCATTGGTCCAGCAATCGTCGAAGCATGGCGTTTGCGGTGGGAAGCAGCATGGGGGCGTTCCGTAGTGATTCCGGAAAGCCTCGGCGGTATTGTGTGGCCAACTTTGCGGTCGCGAAGAGAGTTACCCCGGATTCACCCAAGGGGTGGTTGTACATATGCTCCTTGGTCCCAGGCGGGGCTGGGGTGTCTGCGATCACCAGGTCGGACCGATGGGCTGTCAGATCGGTCAACAGTTGGCGCAGTTTGTCTTCCTGGCAGACCAAACGAGTCGGCCGATACAGTTTCAGGGCCGACTTGAGCAGTTGAGTGGCCAGTGGTTTTGGGATCGCCTCCGCGATGCCCACCACCAGCCTGGTGGGGTGCCCGTTCCCTTGGCTCTTGACCGTGTTCAGCAGTTCCTGGCCGGTCGCGAAGATATCCTCCGCATACTTGAAGACCAGGTGGCCCATCTCTGTCAACGCCAGGCGGCGTCCGGTGCGGATAAATAACTTTTCCCCCAACGTGTTTTCCAAGAGACGGATCTGTCCGCTGATCGTCGGTTGCGCGAGGCGCAGCTCCTCGCACGCTTTGGTCATGGTTCCGTGCTTGGCGACGGACCAGAAGTACAGCAGGTGGTGATAGTTCAACCAATCCATATGGCCCTAGTCGTCGAGTTAGGGAAGCCACTATACATCGGATTAGCCGATAACTCCAATCCGTTTTATCTATTTTGAAAAATAAGCGGGAGATTGCTACTGTGGGCGCCGTCCGCCACCCAATGTGAAAGGAGCATCCTGCATGATCGCTCTGGTATTGGCCATTGTTATTCTCCTGCCAATGACCGCACTGGCGGAACCGATGATGGACTCTCGTGCCGTCCAGACTCAGGCAACTCGCACCGCTCCCCTGACCATCGATGAAGTCCTCGCCCGTATCGAGTTGACGCATCCCTTGCTTCAAGCGGCCGGAGCCGAGCGAACGAAGGCCCGGGCGAAGATTCTGAAGGCGCTCGCGGCCTGGGAACCGACGTTCCATAACATTTTAGAAGCCGAACGGTATGAGACGTGGAATCTCACGACGGCCCCCGTGGCTGGCCTTAGCTGTACCGCTCCATGCGAGCCGCTCCAGCCGCAAAGGCTGATGGCTGGATTTAACGACAGCAAGCTCGAGATCGGGCATCCCTGGGGCTTGAAGGTCCATGGCGGGCTCCGCCAAGGCTTCGGGGATCGCGGTACTTTACTTTTTTCTGCGATCCCTGACGTACAGGGGCTCGATAGGATGCAGCAATTCATCTTTGGCGGGTCGGTCAAACTGCTGCGCGGCCTCATGATCAACGAAGAGTACGCTGAGTATCAACAGGCTGAGCTCGCAGGTCCTCAGGCGGAGATTAAGGTAGCGCAGAAACGGCAGGATCTCTATCTCGCCGGGGCCGTGCAGTACTGGGATTGGCAGGTCGCCGTCAAGCAGGCCGAAATTGTGAAGCGCGCCTTGGCCGTGGCCGAAGACCGCTTGATCCAGGTCGAAGGGTTGGCGAAGGGCGGGAAGGTGGCGCCGCTCGATGTCGTCGAGGCAAACCAAGAGGTGCAGAAGCGGCGAGAGGCGGCGATCGCCGCGCAACGGAAGGTGGAGTACGAGCAGTACAAACTGTCTCTCTTTCTCTGGGAGCAGAACGAGCCGGTGACCCCGCGGCCGGAATGGGCACCGGAATTCCAAGGCGAAACGCCGCTCCCGACCGAAAAAGAGATCGCGGCCTATAAGTTGGAGGGGCATGAAGCTCGCCCAGAATTGCGGGACCTCTATATCGAAGCCAAGATGAACAATATCGACATCAAACTCGCCAAGAACAAACTCCTCCCGAAGTTGGATATCGAGGGCGGCCCGGCGGATGCCGCCACGGACTGGATTGTAGGCGTCGGCTACCATGTCAACCTTCACTTTGAAGTGCCGCTGTTTCAACGGGGAGCACGTGGGAAGGTCATGGGCGCGGAAGTGATGCAGCAACAATTAGCGTTGAAACAGCAATATGCCGAACAACAAATCAACCTCGACGTGGACAACTGGCTCTCGGCGATCGTGCGGTCTAGGGACCGGGTAAAAGCAGCGACAGAAGCGCTTCGCTTGGCCAAGACACTAGAAGAAGGGGAACGCAAGCGATTCAACATGGGGGCAACTACCGTCCTCTTTGTGAACCTCCGGGAGCGTAACGTGGTGGAGTCGGCGTATCACCTCTATCGGGCGCAGGCCGACTACGCGGTGGCGCGTGGAGGCATGTTGTGGGCGAGGGGCGTGTTGGCGAAGCCCTGGCCGACGGAATCCTTGGCGAAGTACGGCAATCCACTGACGGCTGCCGGTACGTACGGGTTTCAAAAGCCGGGCCGTGATTAAACCGGCACAAGGAGCATCCTTCTAATGGCAGCTCTATTTTTCATCATTATAATCTTGCTTCCCGTGACGACCAGGGCGGAGTCTGGTACGGCGCCGGTGATTGATCACAGCGTCGTGCAGGCCCAGTCGGTACGCACCGCACCCTTGACCATCGATGAAGTCCTGGCTCGTATTGAGTTGACCCATCCGCTGCTCCGGGCGACCGGGGTCGAGCGGATGCAGGCCCGGGCGAAAATCTTGAAGGCCCTCGGGGCCTGGGAGCCGAAGTTCAATAACTTTACCGAAGTCGATCGGTATCAGGATTGGAATTTTCTGTCCGTCATCCATGAGCACACGGTGGGCTTTAACGACAGCAAGCTCAATGTCGGGCATCCCTGGGGGTTTGAGGTCCATGGCGGGATCCGTAACGGCTTCGGAGATCGCCTCTTCCATACCTTTTCTGGCGTCATCCCTGATGTGAACCTCTTCTATGAACAGCAACAGATGATCTTCGGGGGAAAGTTCAAGCTGCTGCGCGGCTTCATGATCAACGATGAGTATGCGGAGTACCAGAAGGCCGAGCTCGCGGCACCGATGGCGGAGATCACGGTGGCGCAGAAACGACAGGATCTCTATCTCGCCGGAGCTGTGCAGTACTGGGATTGGCAGGTCGCCGTGAAGCAGGCTGAGATTGTGAAACGGGCCTTGGCTGTGGCCGAAGACCGCTTGGTCCAGGTGGAAGGGCTGGCGAAGGGCGGGAAGGTGGCCCCGCTCGATGTCGTCGAGGTGAACCAAGAGGTACAGAATCGCCGAGAGGCGGCGATCGCGGCGCAACGGAAGGTGGAGTATGAGCAGTACAACCTGTCGCTCTTTCTGTGGGAGCATGGGGAGCCGGTGATCCCACGGCCGGAATGGGCGCCGGAATTCCAGGGCGAGACCCCGCTCCCGACCAAAGAGGAAATCGCAGCCTATAAGGTCGAGGCGAAGGAAGATCGGCCGGAAGTGCGCAACTACTATATCGAAGCGAAGATGAACAATATCGACCTCAAGCTCGCCAAGAACTACCTCCTCCCGAAGTTGAATTTAGAAGGGGGACGGATGGATACCCCTGGCGACTGGGCGGTGGGGGTGGGCTATCGGATCGCCACGCAGTTTGCGATGCCGCTGTTCCAGCGGGAAGGGCGGGGGAAGGTCATGACGGCGGAGGCGGAGCAGCAGCAATTGGTCTTCAGTCAGTTGTATGCCGAGCAACAAGTCAGCGTTGATGTGGACAACTGGCTTTCGGCGATCGTGCGGGCCAGAGACCGGGTAACGGCGGCCACGGAAGCGCTGCGCTTGGCCAAGACGTTGGAAGAGGGTGAACGGACCCGCTTCAATTTGGGCGCGAGTACGGTGCTCTTTGTGAACCTCCGGGAGCGCAACGTGGTGGAATCGGCGTACCAGCTGTATCGGGCGCAGGCCGACTACGCGGTGGCACGTGGAGGGATGCTGTGGGCGAGGGGCGTGTTGTCGAAGCCCTGGCCGACGGAGTCCTTGGCGAAGTATGGCGATCCGCTGACGGCAGCTGGTCTCTCAGGTCAACCCGTGGTTGGACGCGATTAATTCAGCAACAAAGGAGCATTCTTCCTTGATCCTTCTATTGCTGTTCTCATTGATGATTATGCCGGTGGCTGCAATGGCGGAACCTCACGCCGCTGCGGGCGCAACTAACGCCGAGTCAGTGAGGACCGCTCCCTTGACCATTGAAGAGGTACTGGCCAGGATTGAGTTGACCCATCCGCTGCTCCGGGCCACCGGACTGGAACGGTCACAAGCCCGGGCGAAAGTCCTGAAAGCGTTGGGCACGTGGGAGCCGAGGATTCGGAACGAGGTCGAGATGGATCGGTATGTCACGTATAACCTGACGAACGTTTCCGGCATACCGAATGACTTGACGAGCGGCTATAGCGATACCATGCTCAAAGTGGCGCATCCCTGGGGCATTGAGGTATTCGGGGGTATTCGTAATGGTTTCGGTGATCGCCACACTATCAATTCAGGAACCCGCGGGAGTTTGGTAGCCTTCCCTCAAGACCTCCAACTGTTCTGGCCACAGCAAATGCTGATCGTCGGCGGAGCCTTTAATCTCCTGCGTGGATTCATGGTCAACGAGGAGTATGCCGAGTTTCAACAGGCGGAGCTTGCCGGACCGCAAGCCGAGGTGAAGGTGGCGCAGAAACGGCAGGATCTCTATCTCGCCGGGGCCGTTCAATATTGGGATTGGCAGGTCGCCGTCAAACAAGCCGATGTGGTGAAGCGTACGCTGGCCGTCGCGGAAGAGCGCTATCGCATGGTTGAAGGGAGATCCAAAGCCGGAGCGGTCGCTCCGATCGACGTAGTCGAGGCCCAAGAAGAAGTGCAGCGCCGCCGAGAGGCTGCCATTGCCGCGCAACGGAAGGTGGAGTATGAGCAATATAAGCTGGCCCTGTTTCTTTGGGAAAACGGCGAACCGGTGACGCCTCGCCCTGAATGGGCCCCTGAATTTCAAGGGGAAACGCCGTTGCCGAGCGAAGAGGATGTGGCGGCCTTTAAGCTAGAAGCCGCGGAGGATCGTCCGGAAGTACGTGATCTCTACATCGAAGCTAGGTTGAACAATATCGAGTTGAAGCTTGCGAAGAATAGTCTCCTTCCAAAGCTGACGTTTTCAGGTGGGCCGGCGGTGGGCTCTCTCTATTGGGTCGGAGGGTTCGGCTACAACATGCAACTTCGTTTCAGTATGCCGCTGTTCAATCGAGGTGCCCGCGGGAAGGTCCTGCATGCTGAGGCTGAACAGGCACGGTTGGCGTATAAGCAGGCCTATACTGAGCGTCAGGTCGAGATCGATGTCGACAACTGGCTCTCGGCGATTGTGCGGGCCAGGGACCGAGTGAAAGCTGCCACCGAAGCGCTGCGCTTGGCTAAAACGTTGGAAGAAGGTGAACGGGCTCGGTTCAACATGGGGGCGACGAGTGTGCTGTTCGTCAACTTACGGGAGCGCGCTGTCGTCGAGGCCGCGTACGAACTTTATCGGGCGCAAGCCGACTACGCCGTGGCTCGAGGGGGAATGTTGTGGGCCAAGGGAGCGTTGTCGAAGCCACTCCCGAACAACATCCTCGCTAAATACGGAGATCCGTTACATGCGGCCGGCTTATCGGGTCGTGCAGCTCTGGGACGTGACTAATGATTTGATGGGGTAGATAGTACGTTCGGTGGGTTGGCTTAAGAATTCGTAGTGTGGTTAAGTGCGGCGGTGATTCGTATCAGTAAGGAACCAATTGATTCACATCCTGACTTATAACTGGGGGTGCTCATGAAAGAACCTCAGGGCGATCGTTACCCGGGTCTGTTTCAAGCATTGATGAAACAGCTATCAGTGTCCATGAAGGCTGAGAAAAGGATCATGTATTTGATCATTTCCTACGCCTTGGCCGTCGCGTTCTTTTCCTTGATCGTCCCATTGACCGTACAGGAGATGGTCAGCACCTTCTCGTATGCGGTTCAGCCGGTCATGATCTGGACATTGACCGCAATTATGTTGACGGTGTTGTTGTTCGTCGGTCTGTTCAAGACCTTCCACTTTTACGCGATCGACGTGATCCAGCGTAGAGTCTTCGCCAGAATTACGGTTGCGATGGTTGAGCAGCTTCCTCGTAATCGATTTAAAACCAAACAAGCCCAGTATCTTTCGAACTATTTCATTGAAACAGTCTTCATGCAACGGGCGTTGTCCACGTTGCTGTTCGATTTGATCAATGTGCTCGTGGGTGGCTCGGTCGGTATGCTGTTGCTCATGGTGTACCATCCCTATTTTCTCATGTACAACTTGCTTCTCATGGCGGGGTTTGCGATCACGTTCTTCGTGCTCTCCCGTGGTGCGTTGAAGACGACCCTCGACATGTCTCACGCAAAGTACGATGTCTTCCGTTGGGTGCAAGAGGTCGCGCAGAATTCGTTGCAACTCAAAGCGAGCGACAGCCGCCCTTTTGTTCTTCAACGGACGAACGATCTCGTCAATCATTATGTGGACGCTCGAAAAGCACGATTTCGGGTCCTCGTGCGTCAGTACATCGGTTCCGTGGGTGGACAAGCGCTTGCACAGGCAGCAGCTCTCGGCATATCGGGTTACCTTATGGCCATTGGCCAGCTGACCCTTGGCCAGCTTGTCGCGGTCCAAGCGGTCGTTGGTGCTCTGGTCATCAATTTTGACACGCTGATCAAGAACATGGGATTCGTGTATTATTTCTTCACGGCCCTGACTCACCTCGATGAAGTCTTTAAACAGGAGCAAGATTACGTCTCAGTCGAATCACCTGTGGGCATGCCGAAGCATTTGACCCAGGGTGTTCGTGTCACCTGCAAAGGTGTCAGCCTTATCCATGGAGGGGCCTCCGTGTTTGATGGTTTCAACCTAGATGTGGCGCCAGGTGAAAAGCTTGGCATTTATGCTAGGACCACGGCAGCCAAAACAGCGTTGGCTCGTGTCCTGGGTGGGCTCGAAACTCCCACAAACGGAGTCGTTCAGTACAACGGGGTGGATCTTCGCTATATGGATCCTAATGGCCTCAACCAATGCCGAAGCGTGATGATTGATTCCCAATTGACCTTGGTCGATGGGACCGTCGAAGAAAACATCGTCATGGGACGTTCGTATGTCTCCTATGATGACCTTAACTGGGCCCTCCGCTTTGTCGAACTGGAGGAAGACGTCGAAGGTTTGCCACGCGGAGTCAAGTCGGATATCTCCTCACTCGGGGAATCCATTTCACCGACGCACATTGTGCAGATCTTGCTCGCCCGCGCTATCCTAGGGCGTCCGCAAGTGCTCATATTCGATGGTTTGATTCATTCGCTTGAACCATCGTTGAGAGAGCGGATTCTGCGGCGTTTGTGCTCAAAGGACGAAGCATGGTCGGTGATCTTTGTGTCCACAGATCCAAACCTGACGGATCACGCGGATCGTCGTATTATGCTGCACCATGCCCATGCATAATGAGCAATGGTTAACACATTGGCCCATCAACACAGGTAAATTTATGGAGGCTCCATGGCAAGCCTAGGTGGTGGTCTCGACAGAGGTGAAGAACGTGCCCTCGTAACGAGAGGGGTTGGGTTAGAGGCAATCGCAATCGAGCAGGGCTCAGCATTGTCAAAGCTGCCATGCTGGGAGAACGTCAAACTTTCTGGCAGCATGTTCACGGCTTCGCGAGCGATCCTCACGATCCTGCTCGTGTTCTTAATCATCCTTGAGTTCGTGCCCTGGACGCAGACCATTCAGGCGACAGGGAAGGTTTCGGCCTATACTCCGTACGATCGTCCGCAAAAGATCGAATCGCGGATTACCGGTCGGGTCAAGGCCTGGCATATCTATGAAGGTGTCCAGGTTAAGAAAGGGGACCTGATCGGCGAACTCGAGGACTATGACCCAACCTACATGGCGCCTGAAATCCTTCCTCTTTTCGAACAACGAAAGGAGGCCTTGGGGAAAACGCGTGAGGCTGCACTGGGTAGAGCCGATCAGTTGAACAGGCGGATCGGGGAAATGAGAAAACTCGTTCAGGCCGCTGTGCCTTCAGCGGAAGCGCGGGTAGTCGAGGCCGACAATAGAGTCCGTGAAGCCCAACAAAAGGTCGAACAGCTCAAGATCGATGTCGATACTGCGCAGCTTAACGTCGACCGTCATCGGCAGCTGGTTAGGGATGGATTGGTCTCACAACGAGAACTTGAGTTGACGATTCAGACGGAAATCGGCACGAAGGCAGGCCTACAGGCAGCCCAAGCAAGTCTGTTGGCTGCCGAGCAAGCCAGGTCAGCGCTCAACTTCGGTCGTGATCAGATTACGGCCGATGTGAATCAGAAACTCATCGATGCCATCGCGTCACGTGACGCCGCGGTTGCAGAAGCTGCTAAGGCGACTGAGCAGTTAGCCGATATCGAGTACAAACAGCAGGGCGTCCAGCAACGTATTGAAGCCGCGAAACTCTATGCGCCGATGGATGGCACTGTCGTCAGGATGGCGCGTGTCGGCATTAACGAAACGGTCAAGCAGGGTGATAATTTAGTCACTATTTCACCGCTCGCGAGTGATCCAGCTATCGAAATGTTTGCTGATGGGCTGGATGCACCTCTTTTGAAGGCTGGCCGAAAGGTTAGGATTCTCTTCTTCGGGGTGCCGGCCATTCCATTACCGGCCTGGCCAGGGCTCATGGCCGGGACTCGTTCTGGGGTCATCAAAGTGGTTGACCAGATCGACGATGGAAAGGGGAATTTCCGATTCTGGGTCGTTCCCGATCCAGATGATCCTCAACCTTGGCCTGATCAGACCCAGGTCAGACAGGGGACCAATGTCTTGGGCTGGGTGATCATGAATCGTGTTCCTCTCTGGTACGAGCTTTGGCGACGGTTTAACTTCTTCCCACCGGACTACTCGGAGCGTGAACCAAGCATCTTTGAGATGTTTGCTCCAAGGTCAGCCGGCCAGGGAATTAAGTAGTAAAATTGTGCCGCAGCATTGCTGCGGCGCATGAACTCAGCTTCGCAAAGATGGCTCAGAGGATTTCCTCTGAGTCATCTTTGTATTTTGAGAGTGCGCAAGACTTCCAGAACACTTTTCACACTAGACAGCCGGATCTCGCAACGACGCTTTCCTCGGTTGCCTCCTCATGATGGTCTCCCTTATTTCGAGCACGAGCATCCTTCTTGACCACCCCAGACAGACCCGATAAGGTGCTTCAGACAGGCCTTCCATGTCGTGCCGATTTCCAACAAGAAAGAAAGGACGTACAGCATGACCAAGGGGAGACGGACAGTGAGCCGATCGCCTCGAAAGGTTCAGGGTCCTCGAGCCGTTGTCGGCGTGCTCGGAGGAAGTAAATCGGATTTCCCGATCTTGGAGAAAACAGGAACCATACTGTCTCAACTCGATATTCCATATGAATTCTTAGTCGTCTCAGCACATCGAACGCCGGACCGTCTGTTTGAATATGCGGCCAGTGCTCCCGGTCGTGGAATCAAGGTCATCATTGCTGGAGCAGGAGGAGCGGCTCATCTTCCCGGCATGTTGGCGGCCAAAACGCACCTGCCGGTGATTGGCGTTCCCATTCCAACGGAAAACCTGCGCGGCCTGGACTCCTTGCTTTCCATTGTTCAGATGCCCAAGGGGATTCCTGTTGCCACAGTTGCGATCGGTGGTGCCGAGAATGCAGGCCTCCTCGCTGCACAGATTCTTGCTGTGTGTGATCCTGATATCGCGAGGCGCATTCAACGCTATCGCGCCGATCAAACAACGGGGGTTTTGAATTCTCCAGAGGCCAAGGGAAAGCGTGAGGCGAAGCCGCGATTGTGACGAAACACATCCTTGAGCCAGGAGCTGTGGTCGGTGTGCTGGGAGGGGGACAGCTGGGTGCGATGTTCGCCTCGGCTGCACGCCGGATGGGTTATCATATGGCTGTTTGGGATCCGGATGCCGAGGCTCCGGCGCATCAGATCGCCAGGCACTCTTTCACAACGGCCTTCTCCGATCTTCCCAGCCGAGAACAGTTTGCAAACATTGTCCAAGCCACGACATTGGAATGGGAAAACGTTCCGGCAGAGCTGTGTAGGTGGCTGGAGGAGCGTCGCCCGATGAGGCCTTCCAGCGCGGTTCTCGGCACGCTCCAAGATCGGATAGCACAGAAGCAGTTCTTGTCGTCTCGACAGCTGCCAGTCGCTCCATTTGCCATGGTGGAATCTGCCAATCAGTTGGATGAAGCGATCGCCCGTCTTGGGTTTCCGGTTGTCTGTAAAACGGCGACAAGCGGGTATGACGGAAAGGGGCAGTGGATTCTGCGAACTCCTGCTGATGTGAAACAGCTGGAAACGATCCTGAAGCAAGCCGGGTCGAGTCAGCGGTGGATTGTCGAACGGTTTATTGTATTTGCCAGAGAACTCTCCGTTCTGGTGGTGCGGAATGAGGATGAGGAGTTTCGACTTTATCCTGTCGTCGAGAATCGGCATGAGCAGGGTATCTTGCGCGCGACACGTGTGCCTGCACCCATCGATTCCGGCGTAGCTGAACAGGCCAAGGAGCTTTCATTACAAGCTGTCGCGGCGCTACAGGGCATCGGCGTGTTTTGTGTAGAGCTCTTCCACACCGAAGATGGGAATCTGCTTATCAATGAGATCGCACCACGTCCGCATAATTCCGGGCACTATACATTGGATGTGTGTTCGGTATCCCAATTTGAACAACAGGTGCGTGTGACCTGCGGCCTGCCCCTCGGAGAAACCAGACTCCTGAGTCCGGCAGTCATGGTGAATCTCATCGGTGAGGAGGTCCGATCTGTGATGTCGGCGGAGGGTTGTTCCAGCCTCCACTCGACGTCAGGAGCCGTACTCCACCTGTATGGCAAGCAAATGATTCGTCCCGGCAGAAAAATGGGTCATGTCACATTCACTGGCCCACAAGAGGAGTTGGTAGCAGCCGCAGCCCAGAAGTTTATGGTAAACCTCGGAAGGCCTGCTTAGATCATCCCTACCGGGCGGCCATGCATCGGCCCGTCCCTGTAACCTATCCGTCCGAATTTGTCCCCCGATCGTCTGTACTGGGCCATAGCTCAAGAAGAATACACATTAAATGGTGTGGTTTTGTATGTATCGAATGGTATGGAAGTTGCTGATAGTGGTGTCTTGTTCCACGAATACGGCCTCGCGACATGCCAGACATCACACACAACCCAGGGCTCTGTCAGGCCTCCAATAGGCTCTACCGGCTACTTACCAACACAACGTCTCGATATCTCGTATTACAGGGCCTCGTCAGTATCATCCTCTCTTATGAATTGCTCTTCGGCAGCGACTCCGTGATTAGTCGGGTCATGAGCAATACTCTTGTGATGGGATTATGGCTGGGTATTGCTGCACTCGCCATGCTCCCCGCGGCCATTCTCACATCGACTTGGTTCACTGCCGGACTTGTGACTGCTGATACAATGCTCGTAACCTCCGTTATCTATCTGTCGGGGAATGCCAGATCGGATCTCTACATCGCCTACTTCGTTCTAGTGCTCGTTGCGGCCTCAGTCAGGCGGTTGAGCCATGTCCTTGGCCTCTCTCTCCTCTTGAGCGTCGGGTATGCAGTCGTCCTGTATGAAACCAGTCTCCAATCGGGAACGCTAGTCACCGGCCAATTATTGGGGATTCCCGTTCTTCTCGTAATGGCGGTTTTTTATGGCCTTGCCCTGGAAAGTGCAGTGATCGCGAAAGAAGAAAGTGCCTTGTTGCTCAAAGATATTGAGGGCCTCAAGAAAACCGAAGATGAGTTGGAGGTCAAGAAGGCTCAGTTGGAAACACGGATCAAGATCCTCAAGGAAGATCTCTCGAAGGCGAATTCCGAGCTACGTGAAGGTCAGGTAGCTCGTCAGGGATTGGAGCGTCGACTTCAGGATGCTCAGAAAATGGAAGCGGCAGGTCGAGTCGCAGCAAGAATCGCTGAGGAATTCGGAGCGTTATTCACGGTCATCGGAAAGCATACGGGTCTCATGTTGTCGCACTTTCAGCCGAACGATCCCCTACGGTCATCGGCCGATGAGATCTTCAAGGTCGGAGAAAAAGCTGCCACTCTCACGGCTCAACTGATCGCACTCAATCTCGAAGGGAACCTAGTTCGGCACACGGTTTCCGTGCACGCGGTACTGACAGATATACGAGACACGATAAAGAGTCTTCTTCCGGCCAATATCGAGCTCATCGTTCGAACAGGCGAACGGGCCTCCTATGCCGAAGTGGATCGTGAAGGATTGGAAACCGTGCTATTACACCTCGTGGTGAATGCACGGGATGCTATGCCGAATGGAGGGCGTTTGCTGGTCGAGCTCCAGCTGATTGAGCAGAATTCCCAATCGAATCGCTCTTTCCCAACGGGGCTGACGTTTCCACAGATTCTCATTCAACTCACTGATTCGGGGACAGGGATGAATCTGGACACCCAGAGCCACATGTTCGAACCGTTTTTTTCCACGAAGGAAACCAACATCGGGCTTGGGCTCACTGCGGTGTTTGGAATTGTTAAACAAAACGGCGGGACCCTCGATGTCAATAGCCGACCTGGGAAAGGAACAACAGTCCGTCTCTTCTTCCCCGCGGCCTCGGCAACGAACATGCGGGAAGAGCCCAGTTCAAAATCCCTGTCGGCCAAAGGAAATGAAACGATTCTACTTGTGGAGGAAAACGAGATTGGGCGAAAGCTGGCGCTCTCAGCCTTGCAGCGATGTCGCTATCACGTCCTGGAGGCGGCATCGTCCGTCGAGGCCCTGATGGTGACGCAACGGTATCAAGGTATCCTTCACCTCACGGTGAGTCCATTGGTGATGCCGGAGCTTGGTGGGCGGGAATTGGCGCGTCGCCTCATGCAGCACCAGCCGAAGATGAAGGCGTTGTTTGTGTCCAGCTACGATGATGAAACGATTCAGCACCATCGGATCAATCAGCGGTTTGTCCTGCAATCGCCTTACCGCCAATTCGGTCTCATCGAAAAGGTGAGAGAAGTCTTGGACGCAGCGTAACCTCCGACTAGCACAGAACGCTCAGTACCTGTCATGCCGGGTTGATCGGGCCGGTGCAAAAAATTTCACGTCGGGCCGCTTGAACAATCCGATCAGCGCCATTCCCGCAATAAATCCTCCGATATGGGCGAAGAAGGCGACGCCCCCTCCGCTGGTACCGATACTCATTCCTCCGCTGAGGAGCTGCGTGACGAACCACATGCCTAGCACGATACCGGCAGGCACCCGGGTCATTCCGATACCCGGCAACAGGACCAGCACGTGGGCGCGTGGGAAGAGCAATAGATAGGCTCCCAGCACGGCTGAGATCGCTCCGCTGGCTCCAACCATGGGAATGTGGGAAGAAGGATCGGTAAGGGCATGGCTCAGCGCTGCGAGAATACCGGATAGAATATAAAAAACCACGAATTTCGCATGGCCCATCACATCTTCGATGTTGTTCCCGAAGATCCAGAGGTAGAGCATATTCCCCACGAGGTGCATCCAGCCTCCGTGAAGGAACATGCTCGTGATCAAGGTCAACGTAGCGGGAAACGCGACTTGCGCCTCATCCGGAAGCGTGGCATGCCCAAAGATGACGGCAGGAATGGCGCCGTATTGAAAGGCAAAGACTTGACCGGGTTCTTCGGGAAGCCCTGCTTGATAGAGAAATACCACCACACAGGCGACAATGAAGATCATTGTGACGATGGGAGTAAGTCGGGTGGGATTGTCGTCGTGGAGGGGAATCACGATAGTCCCCGGCTAGGGAGTTGGGCGGCGAGGGGTGATGTGACGAGGCAATCTGGGATCAGCCGGCGGCGTCCCATCATCCTGCAGAGGGACAGAGAATCCCGCTGCGTGGGTATGGCCTCCTCCGCCGAATGAGGCCGCGATCGTACCCACGTCTGCCCCATCCTCACGGGAGCGCATGCTGAAATAGCGACGACCATCGCGATCATGCCAGATCAAGCAAAACGGGTGTTGTGGTGAGAGCCGTTCGCCGATCTGGCTTGTCAGAATCGCGCTTTGCACAGAAGGAACGACGAGACCTTGGAATTCCACCATTGTCGCCTGTGCCGCAAGTTTGCCGACCAGCTCCTGTTCGTAGCGTAAGATCGCCCGCCCTTCTTGCTCCAGCGAGGCTTGTGTAAAGCGGTCCCACACAGTGAAATCAAATGGGTAGGAGGCGAGCGCTGCATTGATCTCGCGACTTCCCGGTAGGGCCCACGTCCAGAGGTCTTTATCTTGAATGTATTGAAGCAACCAGGGTGCAGTGGTGCCATGTGCCCACTCCCAACTCAACACAGCACCGGACTTTGTTTGATCAAAGTAGGCATTGGGAAAGCCCTTGAGGGTTCGCTCTGCCGTGATGTGGTGGTCAAGAATCAGGAGTTCCTTGGTCTCCGAGGCCATGGCTTCCAAAATCGAGCGGTCATAGCTGAAATCGACCATGACGACCCGGCGATCTTTGAGGTCGGGTGGTGGAGGCTGTCCATGTTTGACCGAAACAAAGCTCGCGCTTGGGAATTTCTTCCACAAAGCCCAGGCGGCTCCGAATCCATCGGAACAGTCCGCATGGTAGAGAACGATGTCGGGAGAGCCACGAAAAGGAGGAGCAGACGATACAATGCCCATAATGGTGGGAGAGAATATCATGACTAGGTCTCGACGAAAAGGTGTTTGCCGAGTCTCTACGAGAAGGAGGATTCGATCAGAGTCCGTTCAGATGAGCGATCAGTTGGCGCAGTCTGCCGGCACTGCGTCGATTGAAGTTGAACACGAGTCTTGGTAGGTCGGATAAGGCCGGTTCATCCAGCTCCTCATCGAGGGGGCCCCGCAAGTCAAAGGTGCCGTCCGAAAGCAGGTCTGTGAATCGCTCACGGATCTGTTCAAGTTGCTCTGAAGAAATGGCTTGTTTGAGTCGAATCGCGAGCTGTCGGCCGACAAATCGTATCGAATGGTATCGGCGATAGAAACGGCGGATATGGTTCACGGCCGCTTCCGCAGAATCCACGATGACAAAGAGATCCATATCCTCTTCGTTGATCAGTTTCCGTCGTAGCAATTGTCTCACCACGAACGCCGACCAATCATCCCAGTAGTCGCACCCTGGAGCTTGCAAACAGATGATGGGCTGAGGGTCACTCTTTCCGGTCTGCGCCAAGGTGAGAATCTCAAAGCCCTCATCGTGAGTGCCGAACCCACCCGGGAAGAGCGCGATGGCGTTCGCCTCTTTTTGGAACATCAACTTTCGCGTGAAAAAATACTTGAACGTGATTAGCTTCTGGTCATCGGCGATGGTCGAGTTCGGTCCTTGCTCAAACGGCAGCATGATATTGACACCAAAGCTGTTCTCACGCCCGGCACCTTCTTGGGCGGCGCGCATGATCCCATCGGCCCCTCCGGTGATGACCATGAATCCATCTTGCACAATCGCACGGGCGAACTGGTAGGCGAGGCTATAGTTGGGGTCGTTTGATGGGGTCCGCGCCGAGCCGAAGATGCTGACCTTCTGGCGATTACGATAGCCATGAAACACGCCGAACGCATGGCGTAACTCTTTGACAGCACGATTGACAATCTTGATATCAAGGAGGTCGAGGTGTGCGTCGTTGAGCTTCAACAGCCCCGTGAGAAGTTCTCGCATGAGTCCGGCATGCAAGTCATCCTCCGGACTATCCAAGAGAGTGCTGATTTGATGAAGAATCTCTTCTCGCGACAAGACCGGACGTGATCGATTCTGCGGCGATTTGCCGGTTGTATTCATAGCCATCCTCGTGCTGAGTGGGGAAATTGTACCAGTGGATCAGGGGTTGGTCAAAGAATGACGAGATCTAGACCGGCCTACGACGCGTCGAACGACTTTGGGAGATTCGCCAGCACCCATGCCTTGATTCTGGACTGATCGGCAGGAGAGAGCTCGGTGAATTGGACCTCGATACCAGAAGAGGAAAGCGAACGAATTGCGCCGGAGACCTGCTCGATCTGAGCATTGTTGAGGACCGTCCCTCGGATCGTCAACGGACTTAAGGTTTCAGAGAGGGAAAAGCTCAGGATGACTTTTGTTCCTGAAAGGAGGAGAGCCGGAGACGTCACCGATGCACCGGCATGGCTGAGTCGGGTGATGGTCACCTGATGGGCCGTACTCACCGCCCGTCCATCTAGAATGCTGATGGTAGCTGCCATATTCGTCACACACCGCTTCGGCGACAGGACGAGGTCTCGTGCGGTCAGGACTCCGACCGGTTGATCCTGTTTGGTGACGATCAGGATCGGCATCCCGGTCGACATCATGAGAGTCGATGCCTCTTCTACGGCCCGATCGTATTCGATAAATTGGACCGGTCGGGTCATGATCGTTCGAACCTCAATCTCATTAGGCTCAAGACCCTGAGCAACAACTTTTTTGACGATGTCGGTCGGCGTCATGAGTCCAAAACGAGATTCCGAGTCTTTGACGAGGAGACAGGGCATCCGTTCACGTTCCAACAGCGAGGCAGCCTCGGTGACGGAGACATCTCCAGGAATCTGCACGACGCCGGGTGTCATCATGTGTCCAACCAGAGTAGTCTGGGGATCCGCCTCGTTCAGCCGCTGATCATTCTTATCCAACATGCCCTCAGCCAGGTCGTCTTTTTTCAGTAAGTCGTTCACCTGGCCGCCGCAACGTATGCCAAGTATAGCAGAAGGTCTTGTGCAGCCTTGAAGGGGTGAAAGCCTTGTCATTCAATGGTTTGAAGTCATACACTAGAAGCATATTTTGACCGCCAATAGGAGGAGAATAGTGACGGATCGAGGGTCGTACCATCATGAATTCATGCGTCGACTCGAGGCCATTCCTGCCCATGGACTGGGTCTTTCCGTAGACGTCCATTCTCCTCCTCTTGCGAGCTTACGGCGAAGTCTCCAGGAACGTGGTGTTCCGCCTAGCTATCTTGAACTGTTCCGTACGACCACGATGGCCTTGGAAACCGTCAAGAAGGACGTCGGCAACGAATTGATAGCGTATCACGGTGAGGGGTTGTGGGTCACCCAACCTGGGGTGGCGGAAATGGGCGCTTTTCAGCAAGCCTTCCATGAAACGGTCGAACATCTGCTTGTATTGCAGAGCGCCTGGTTGAATCACGAATGTGCGACGAAGTTTCTCGCCGGCCATTACTTTGGGACCTATCTGCCTCCCCTCTATACCCGATCAAGCGCAGACCTGGTGAGCGAAAATATCAGGCAGATCCAACGTCTGCTCGATCAACAGTGTCGACTGGCGAATGGAAATACGCCGTTGTTGCTGCTCGAAATGCCTCCGCTTACCTACTTTGTCGCCGGGACTCTGTCCCTTCCAGGCTTTTTTAGGATCGTCTGTGACCAGTCGCCTTGCGGGCTGGTGTTGGATGTCGGTCACCTTTGGACGGTCTTTCGTTATTCATGGACACGGCGGACTCAGTCGCGTGCACAATTCATGAGTACGTTTCTCGACGAATTCCCTCTGGAACGTGTGGTAGAAATCCATGTCGCAGGTCTTGATGTTCATGATGCAAGCGGAAGCCCTGTCTCAATTTCGTCAGGCCATTCGAGCGAGACGGTACTGCCTGCATGGATCGATGCACACGAGGCCCCCATTCCGGCGGTATTGTTCGAGATGCTCGATCAGATTTTGAGCCATCCACGTCTCACCAACCTGAAAGGCCTCGCGTTAGAAGTGGACATGAAACCAGCTGAATTGATCGTGGAGGAGTTCACTCGGTTCTCACGACGTTACACGTCGGCCTTTCCTCGGATCCCGATGAGCCATGGTCTCCCGTTCGGTCCTGAAGGTTCAGCATTGCCCGAGGAGCAGACTTCAGCGATGACCAAGCAGGTTCTGAAGGAGGCCTATGATCGCTATGTCCGTGTGCTAACAGGCCAGGCCGAACCAGTTGGGCCTGAATGGGAAGCAGCTTCAGCGTATGCTGAAGAGTTGGACCGCTATCGAACCGGATATCTTCCGCATGAGATTCTTCACTGGGGAGGAGACTTGGAGGATATGTTCGTCGAATCCTGCCGTCAACTCAGAGCACGAGGACTGTCGATCGAGGGATTCGTGCCGTTCTGGTTTCGGGAACCACGATGTTCGTCGGGATCGTATGACTTCTTTTTGCTCAAAGTCGAGCGGTTTGTGGAATTCGTATGCGAGATCGCGCCCGACCTACAGGACATGGTCGATCGAGAAGCCAGTGAGCTTCGCCGCGCCTATCAACTAATCAACGAGCCGACCGTTAAGGCCGAGGTCTGATGACATGAGTTTCTGGTCCAATCTTCCGCGTCCGATCATCGGCTTGTCGCCGATGGATGGCGTCACGGATGCCTGCTTCCGATCAGTGGTCGCCCGTCGAGGGAAGCCGGATATCGCTTTTACGGAATTTACCCATGTACATGACGTCTGCCGTGGACCAGAGGTCCATCTGGAGACCCTTATCTACAGCGACATCGAGCGCCCCATCATTGCTCAGCTGTATGGAAAGGACCCGGATTTGTTCTACCAGGCTGCCCATGCCGTCTGTGAGCTGGGATTTGATGGACTGGATGTCAACATGGGTTGCCCGTCGAAGAGTGTTGCTGCCTCAGGGTCAGGGGCCGGACTGATCCGCACTCCAGCACTGGCTCGCTCCATCATACGGGCGGCCAGGCAAGGTATCGATGATTGGTCCAACGGACAAACGCTCGAGCGGGCTGGATTCAAGCAGGCCAGAATTGAGGCATTCCACCGGTTGAATCAGCGGCGAGGAAGCATCAGCCCCACACAGCGGCGCAAGCTGCCGCTGTCCGTGAAAACCAGAATCGGCTACGACGAGGTGATGGTCGAAGCGTGGATTGAAACGATCTTGCGAGAACAGCCAACCGTGATCTCCCTTCATGGACGGACGCTCAAGCAAATGTATCGAGGAGCGGCGGACTGGTCGGCCATCGCGCGAGCCGCCGCCCTGGCTAAGGGATCTGGGACGTTATTGTTAGGGAATGGCGATATTCAAAGCCAAGGGGACATCGTGGCGCGGGTTCGTGAGACGGGAGTGGACGGAGTGTTAGTGGGACGCGGCGCTCTGGGTGCACCATGGTTCTTTCGCTGCAATGAACAGGTCCGGAAGCTCGTGTCTGGATCGATCGGGATGGGAGACATCACAGATCTTACTCCCGCGATGCCACAGGAAGAGCGCTTCGCGATCCTGATGGACCATGCGCAACAGTTCCAGGAGCTCTTCGGTCAGAAACAGTTCTATCGGATTCGGAAGCACTTGGGCTGGTATTGCAAGGGATTTCCACATGCCGCATCACTGCGCGCACAGATGGTGCGTGTCTCCTCGGTCGATGAGTTGAAACAGGTGCTCGTTGACTTCCAGCGGCGGGTCACAGAGCAGGATCGGGAATACGTCCCCCACCCTGATGCGATTGATGACCGAGGCCTCTTGGTCTCCCGATGCAGCTAGTCCTGGCTTCAAGTTCACCGCGCCGCCAAGAGTTGCTCGCATTGTTGGGTTTGTCCTTCCAAGTGATTTCACCCAATGTCCGGGAGCACCCGACGGCCGGGCTATCACCCATTGAGCAAGTCACGCGATTCGCTCTTGAGAAGGCGCGAGCTGTTGCTGATCAGCAGCCGGATGCCTTGGTGTTGGGCAGCGACACGGTCATTGAGCTTGGTGGGCAGCTCCTGGGAAAACCAGCCGATCTGTCGGATGCACGTACCATGCTGATGCGCTTGGCCGGCCGGTCCCATCTGGTCCACACGGCGGTGGCTCTATGCAACCGTGATCGAGGCATCGAGTTCGTCGAGATCGATACCGCACACGTGGAAATGAAATCAGATCTATCGGACCTTTATGACCGATATCTCGCATCGCGAGAATCGTTGGGGAAAGCCGGGGCCTATGCGATTCAGGGGCTTGGTGGGGATTTGGTGGATCGTGTTGATGGTGACTACACAACCGTGGTGGGACTTCCGCTGAAACTCGTTCATCGTCTTCTTCGATCGGCCGGCTATCCCGTTTCCGTACATGTCGATGACTTGTACCAACGCAAGCCCTATGCGAACTGGAATCGCTTTGCGGTGTGATTGCAAAGGCTGGTCGGTTTCCCTAAAATGCCAAGGGCTATCTCGTCTGGGTGTTTCAATAAAAATGTCCACATGGCCACGCAAGAGAGGGAACGCATGACGGGTCGTACGCATATTGGGCTGATACTCGGACTGATGGTAGGTCTGTCGATCGGGAGCCATCCTGTTTTGGCGATCGAGGTGAACCTGTCGTTAGAGGATGCGCGCAAGGCGCTCGAAACCGGTCGAGTGCCGATGGAGAAGGCGAATTCTCCTGAGGATGTGAGGAAGGTCCTGCAGCAAGCCTCGTTAGAAAGTCGCGTCGGCGCCGATCCGGAGAAGGAGCCATGCGGGGCGAGCGCGATTCTGCGCACCAAGCATTACCGACTGGAAGCCTTTGGTCGACAAGAGGCGGCAGAATCGAAGAAACGAAAGATGGATGTGCGCATGCCGGAAGAGTTTATCCAAAAAGTGATGGATATGCCGAACATGGAGATGGAAGTGCAGCTGTGCGGAGACGATGAATATTTCGCCGAAGGGGCACTGATCGAACTACACCAGGGTTCGAAGCGGGTGAAGCCGATCGATATTGGTAAGGCTGAACGGGGACGAAAGAACGAGGGCAACGGTCCGGCCTATCGATCCCGCTTCACCTCCATCTTTGCCTATGAACAGTTCGATCCCAACGCCACATCGGTGTTTGTCATCAATCTGCAGGACGGCCAAGAGATCCGAATTCCCGCCGAGTTGTCGAAAGTGAAGTAAGCATCGTTCTTGACCGATAATCACGTCACACGTTACTATTGCCGTCTGTGATCAAGTCGTTCAAGTGTGCCGAGACGGAGGCGCTTGCAAATGGATCTCCGGTCAGGCGACTCGCGAGTATCGCGACTGTGGCTCGGCGCAAGTTGCGGCAATTAGAGATCGCATCTCAGCTCGACGATTTGCGGGTTCCTCCTGGAAATCGACTGGAAGCGTTAAAAAGGGACCGCGCGGGACAGCACAGTATCCGTATTAACGATCAGTTCCGCCTCTGTTTCCGTTGGACTGGCCAGGGGCCTGAAGAGGTTGAGATTGTGGACTATCATTGAGCGAGGATAACCATGCGCAAACTCAAACCTGTGACACCTGGTGAGCTCCTAGTGGAAGAGTTTCTGAAACCGATGGAAATCAGTCGGTATCGGTTGGCAAAGGAGATCGGTGTGCCGGCGCAGAGAATCGGGGATATCGTCGCAGGGAAACGTACGATTTCCGCTGATACAGACTTACGTCTCTGCCGGTTTTTTGGACTGTCGAATGGCTACTGGCTTCGAGCTCAAGCCGCCTATGACACCGAAGTGGCTCAACGCACGCTGGGGGCGAAGCTCTCAAAGATCAAGCCATGGGCCGGATTGAAAACATTGAAAGTTGCCTCCTGACTGATGGTGGTGCTCTGTTCGTCGTCAATCTGCAAGACGGACAAGAGATCCAAATTCCCGCCGACTTGTCGAAGGTGAAGTAAGCGCGCTTCCCACCCTGCCTTGTAGTTAGTCAGTTCTCAGACCTACCGTTATGGCAAGGGCTGAATGCCCCATCTCCCCTCAGCTAGGGCCATTTTCTGGGATTGCATCTGGGGCAGAAGCGCGTAGACTCTGATCCGTAGGGCGTCGACCCCGTGATGAGCATCTCAGCCCCTGCATCCCACATGGGATTGATCAAAGAATCCATGAATAATGACTCCCGACCCCTTTATCGACCCCCCAATGCCAAGCGACACCCTCGGATTTTTGCCCAGGAAATAATTACTG
>JAOUHJ010000124.1 GCA_029865225.1 Nitrospira sp. | reverse complement strand
AGATCCTACAAATCGTGCCATGGGCGTCGACCTCCAGAGTTATTTGCCAGACGACCTCCTACGGATGGCCGATCGCATGAGTATGGTGCACTCTCTCGAACTGCGAGTTCCATTCTGTGATCATCTCCTGGCGGCTGCGGCCCTTCGTGTCAATTCTAAACTGCGCTTTTCCGGATGGCAGTTAAAGGGGTTTATGCGACGAATGCTGGAAGGTCTCTTGCCAGATGAGATTCTAACGGCACCGAAACAAGGATTTATGGTCCCCATGGCTCGATGGCTCCGAGAGGACCTTCGTGAAATGGCTCATGATCTTTTGTCGAGCGATCAGATGAAACAACGCGGTTACGTCAAGCCGTCTTATGTTCAGTGGTTGCTCAACGAGCACGAGAGTGGGCGCCGCAACTTTTCCGATCAGCTGTACGCGCTCATCGTATTGGAATTGTGGCATCGAGGGTTGCGTACTCGTTCCACTGATCAAACGACCGTAGGACTTGTCGCATGAATATCCTTTTACTGGCTGAAGTCTCCTCGGCACGAGTGATCGGCGGGGCGGAGCGGGTCCTTCGGAACCAGGCGATCGGATTAGCCGCATTGGGTCATCATGTGAGGATCCTGACTCGAGCGCCCGAGCAAGGATTCGAAGGTGTGATTGATATGGATGGGATACAAGAATGGCGGTATCCCGTGAGTCGCAAGCATGAAGCCGCCTTCCTGTGGTCATCCATCCGTCGATCGGTCGAGCGGTTCGACCAGCTCAGCGTGACGGGACCGGTAGATGCCGTTATCATCCATCAAGCGCTGGCAGGACTTGGACCGATTCTCTCGCGCCGACAGGCCGCCTCTCGATGGGTCTATGTCTGCCACTCGCTTGCGCACGAGGAATATGAGACGAGACAGGCCCCGGCACAATCGACCTTTGCGAACCTACGCCGACACACCAATCTTCGAGCCAGGCAGTCAGTTGAAGGTGTAGTCATGTCACGATGTCACCGCGTGGTGGTCCTGAGCCAGTTCATGCGTCAACGAGTGATGGCGGCACATGGTATTTCAGCCACCCGGATCGGGCTGGTGCCTGGGGCGGTCGATGCAGAGCTCTTCAAACCGTCACTGCAGCGCCAGGCTGCACGAGCAACACTCAACCTCCCGACCGACAGGATGCTCCTCTTCACCGTTCGCAACCTTGTCCCAAGGATGGGGTTGGACAACTTACTCAGCGCTATCGAACTACTGGTCTCCACACAGCCGCGACTTATGCTCGTCATCGGTGGAGAGGGGCCGTTACGGGCACGACTTCAAGAAGAGATCCAACACAAGAAATTGCACGACGTCGTACGCCTCGTAGGCTTCATACCCGAATCACAACTCAGCCACTACTACCAAGCATCCGATCTGGTTCTGATGCCAAGTCTCCAACTGGAAGGTTTCGGGCTCGTGATGGTCGAGGCACTCGCCTGTGGGATACCTGTGCTTGGCACACCGGTTGGAGCGATTCCTGAAATCTTAAACCAGGTCGACCCGATCCTGGTTGCAGAAGGGGTTGATGGACGATCGCTCGCTCGAGCCCTTGAACGGGTGTTAGCACGATTGCAGGACGCGGGGGAAGCAGCCCGGCTTGCGAAGAAAGGACGCCTACTCGTTGAGCGACGCTACAACTGGACGCAACATTGTAGCGAGCTCGCCAGGATACTGGACAGCGCAGTGCCGGCTCAGCTCGCGGCGTAGGAACCATGGCAGTTCAGAAAGTCGTCCACATTATTACTCGGCTTGATCAGGGAGGGTCCGCACAAAATACCATGCTCACGGTTCTCGGACATGATCGTGCACACTTTGAGCCGGTGATCATCACGGGTGAGGCTAGTAGCTGTGACACACAAGGAGGATACCCCGCCACCATCGACAACCTCCGGCTGTTAGAGAAAGAATCGATCCCCTACTATATCGTGAGGTCGCTGGTTCGTCATATCAATCCAACGTCCGATCTGAGAGCACTCTGGCATCTTGTTCGGCTGTTGCGACAGGAGCGCCCTCACATCGTCCACACCCACACATCCAAAGCCGGAGTATTGGGGAGGCTGGCTGCATGGATCACCGGAGTCCCGGTAGTTATCCATACTCCGCATGGGCACGTGTTTTATGGCCATTTCAGCGCGTGGCCCTCCTGGATCTTCCTGCAAATCGAACGCGCATTAGCAGGGATCACGGACTGGTTCATCGGGCTCACGCCTGCCGAGACACGGGAACACCTTGAGCGCGGTGTCGGCCAGGCCGATCGCTTCGCCGTAGTTCCAAGCGGTATCGATCGTGATCGCTTTCGGAAGGCCCGTGCGAACGGAAAGATCATCCCGGACTGGTTCGGCTGCCCCTCGACCGCACGAATCATTGGCTCCGTCGGGTGGCTCACCGAGATTAAGGGGCATCGGTTTTTGGTGGATGCCTTGGCTCGCCTGAACAACGAGCAACAGAACCTCCACCTAGTCATTATCGGGACGGGAGATCAGCATGACGCACTCTTGCGCCGGGCCGAGCAAGCGGGAATCATCCATGCCATACACCTGCTTGGGCATCGAGAGGATATCGATGTGTGCCTGGCCGGCTTCGATTGTTTTGTCTTGCCGTCGCTCAACGAAGGGATGGGGCGAGCCCTGGTAGAGGCTATGGCAGCCGGGCTTCCCGTCATTGCCAGCCGGGTCGGCGGCATTCCAGCGCTCATCGAAGATGGGAAGAACGGGATTCTGGTTCCAGCAGGAGATAGTTCGGCGCTGTCCAATGCCATACGGAAAGTCTTAGACGATGCGGCTTGGGCCGTGGAATTGGGAACGCACGCAAGGGATTCCATTGATGCGAGCTATGGAATTCCAGCGATGGTCCGATCCATTGAGTCAGCCTACAGGAAAGCACTAGCCGGATATGCGTAGAACAAGGGATGTAATCACAAGCATGCTGTGCCTGGTGGTGATGGGCCTCACCGCAGCCGCACCAGCCTCCGCTGTAGCTACAGGAACACCTCCCATATCGCTACGAGCCGCCTTTCATGTCCACAGCACGATGAGCACCGGAACGCTCAGCCTCGAATCGCTCGCCACACGAGCTGAGCAGCAACAGCTGGACGTGCTCATTCTCTCTGAAAATTTCACGCTTCGCTATGATTATGGATTTCATCCGTTCGACGGATTCTTGGCATACCAAGTCAATTTTCCTTCAGTCATGGAATTCGGCATCCAGCGGTTTCTCGATGAGGTTCGCACAGTCCAACAGCGTCATCCAAATCTGATCATTATTCCAGGGGTAGAGGTCGCCCCCCACTATTACTGGACCGGTTCGCTCCTGCAGGGTAATCTCACCATGCACAATGCACAGCGAAATCTTTTGGTCATCGGTCTCCAGAAGGCCGAAGACTATGAAGGCCTCCCATCGCGAGGGAACGCCGGTTCTTTTGTCTGGAACAGGCAGAGCCTGGCCAATGGACTACCACTGCTCCTACTCATTCCCGTTGCCGGACTCTTGAACCCCCTACGTCACACATCCTCAACACGGACCACGTCCAAACCTCGTTTCCGATGGGTTCTCTCGGCCATGTTGTTGCTGATATGCAGTGGGCTCCTGGTCAATGCATGGCCGATCAAAATGCCTCGTTATAGTTCTCATGACGGTGGGCTTGGGTATCAGCCGTATCAAGCCTTGATCGACAACGCAATTGACCGGGGTGCGCTGGTCTTCTGGTCCATGACAGAGGCGCGAGATTTCAGTCAACACGCGTTTGGCCCACTTGGGACAGTCACGGTGAAGACCGAGCCCCATCCGGAAGCATTAGTGTTGACGGAGCGCTACACCGGTTTTGGCGGCTTGTATCAAGAAGCCAGACGAGCGGTGACTCCTGGTGGGATATGGGATCAACTTGTGGCATCAAGATTCACGGCAGTTCACAAAGACTTTCCCACCCTGATCGGAGAAGTCGCATTTCACGGAACGACCGATGCCGGGAAGGACCTTGATCGAGTCTACACCGTAATCAACTCTTCTGAACGAACGGCAGAGAGTGTTCTCGCGGCACTCCGTGCCGGTCACGTCTACGCAGTCGCACGAGGCGAGCAGACGACGCTCCTTCAACTTGACGAATTTCAGGTGTCGACTGCCGATCATTCAGCCGGAATGGGAGACACGCTGGAAGCCACCGTAAGCCGAGAGCTCCGAATCCGTGTCGGTGTCTCAACCAGCGATAGCGAACACCACCTGACCAAACTTCGGATCATCCGCTCGGGCCAGGTGATCAAGCAGTTTGAGAGCGCCACGCCGGTGCGAATCGACTTCGTCGACCATGAGACCAACCGGAGTGAATGGCAATCATATCGATTGGAGTTGGTGGGGCCAAGCGGCGAGCTGCTGACCAATCCAATTTATGTCGCTCCAGGTACTGAGGCACACACGGAATCTGCTCAACGACCGGACCCTGATTCTGGCAATGCAATCAAGACGTGACACTGTGCGTTGATAGCTTGGAGCCATCATGCGTGTGACCATTCACCAACCGCAGTTCATGCCCTGGCTGGGGTATCTGGACAAAGTGGATCAAGCCGACCTCTTTCTCATTCTTGATACCGTCCAGTTCAAGAAGAATGAGTGGCAAAACCGCAATCGCATTCGGACGTCTCAAGGCTGGCAATGGCTGACAGTCCCGGTGCTGCAGCAATTCGGCCAGCGCATCGACGATGTGTTGATTAACCCCACTGCCATATGGAAGGTCCAGCACCTCCGCGCACTTGAAATGCACTATGCTCGTGCACCCTATATTGATCGCTATCTTCCGCAGCTGCGCGAGCTCTACGCCAGGCCCTGGACGAAACTCAGCGACCTCAACAAGGTGACGGTGCAGTGGCTGCTGAAGGCCTACGGCATTCTCACCCCGGTTCGTTGCACATCGGAATTTACCGCTCGCGATGAACCGACGGACCGGTTGATCGACCTCTGTCACGCAGTCGGCGCCACAGAGTATCTCGCAGGGGCAGGGACAGAGCGCTACATGAACAAACCACGTTTTGAGGCCTCCGGCATACGACTCGAAAGACAGACGTTTCAACATCCATCCTATCGTCAGATCTATGAACCGTTCGAACCAAACCTTTCTGCACTCGATCTCTTGTTGCTGCAAGGGCCTGAGGCTCTGGGGACTCTGCGCCATGCCAGACTCGTCAGACATGGTGTGACGACTGCCTAGGAGGAAGAAACATGATGGTCATTAACACCAAGGAACCGATGCGCATCCTCGCTCTCGGGGCTCACCCGGACGACATCGAGGTGGGATGCGGGGGGACATTGATCAAGTATGCGGATAACGGCCACCGCATTTTTCTCATGGTGATGACCCAGGGAGGAGCGGGTGGGAACACGGCGCTTCGTAAACAGGAGCAGGAACGTTCGGCTAAATTACTCCAAGCCGAGGAGGTGTTCTGGGGTGGGTATGAAGACACGGAAGTCCCGCTCGGACGTGATCTGATTCAGACTGTTGAGGGCATCGTCAGAAAAATTGAACCACATTTCATCTTTGTCCACTACCATGACGACACCCATCAAGATCATCGACATTTGGCCATGAGTACGATTACCGCCACGCGATACACCAAGAACGTACTGTTTTATGAAGGGCCGACCACCCAAAACTTTGCGCCGACAGTCTTCGTCGATCTCCAACAAGTATTGGACCGAAAGATTCAATCGCTGGAAGCTCACGCGTCACAGGTGAAGAAAACCAATATCGAAGGACTCAGCATCGCCGATCTGGTGAAATCATCGGCTCATTTCCGTGGCATCCAGGGGCGAGTTCGGACGGCAGAGGGGTTTCTCCCTCTGCGCTTGTTCATCAACATCGGAGTATGATTGGCACGGCGCGAATGATTCCACACTCACGACCCTCTATCGAAACAGCCGACATTCGAGCGGCCACGGACGTGCTCCATTCTCGCCAGCTCGCACAGGGAGGGATCGTGGACCAGTTTGAGCGAGGCATGGCCGCCTATTTTGGCTTGCCCGGCGGGGTGGCAGTCACGTCCGGAACGGCCGCGTTGGAGGTCGCCCTCCGGGTGTTGGGAATCGGCACACATGATGAGGTGCTCCTTCCCAGTTACGTGTGCGCCGCCCCGTTGCTGGCAGTCCAGCGCGTCGGTGCCATGCCACGATTGGTGGATATCGAGCTCGACACATTCAACATCGATCCATCAGCAGCCCGCCAGGCCGTCACATCGAAGACCAAGGCTATCATCGTTCCACATCTGTTTGGACTTTCCGCCGCTCTCTCAGATCTTCAAGCATTGGGCGTGCCGATCATTGAAGACTGCGCGCAAACGTTGGGCGCAGTGGGGCAGGGGAGGTCCGTGGGATCAGTCGGCGTGATCACCGTCTGTTCCTTTTATGCCACCAAGCCGCTCTGCGCCGGCGAGGGAGGCATGGTGCTCTCCCAGGATGAAAGCCTCCTGGAACGAGCCCGTAGACTTAGAGAATATGACGAAACGCCATCACTCTATCCCTGGGCGACCAACCTGAAAATGACGGACCTCCATGCGGCAATCGGCTTGGCCCAGCTGAACCGTCTTGGGTCGTTCCTGGAACGCCGGAGTGCGCTCGCCGATGAGTACCGATCAGCACTGAGCGGCGCCACCCCCATACAACCGCTGGTCCCATCAGGCTATACGCATACCTATTACCGATTCGTCGTACGCCTCCCGAATCTTGCCGACCATCCTGATGGACTTCAAAACCTCATTGGGCGCTTTGAGACTCAAGGGCTCCATTGTCGCAAACCCGTCTTCCGTTCACTGCACCGCTATCTGGAGATGGAGGGCTTCCCTGCCGCCGAAGAAGCCGAACGAACCGCGCTCTCTATTCCACTATTCCCGGCACTGACGGATGAAGAGGTGGCGCAGATCCTCTTGGCGCTACGTGCGGAGTGGTCATGAAGACAGCTGAAACAGAGCTGGCAATTCCCTTTTCAACGACGACCTGGCGCTGGATTACGCCGTTGGTCTCCGGTGCGGCACTCGGGGCAATGGCTCTGGCAATTCCTCCGGTTCGGGAACTCTTTCAACTCGAAGGATTGCGATGGCTGTACATCTTTCTGTTCGCGTTTCTCGGAACAGGAGCCTTAACGCCGCTGATGGTCTGGATAGGCCATCGATGGAATCTCGTCGATATCCCAGCCGACCGTAAGATCCATGTCGTCCCCACGCCACGGCTTGGAGGGATCGCGCTATATGCCGGGTTCATCGGTTCTCTGCTCTTAAACTCGATTGTCCCGGACTGGATGGTCGCCGTTCTTGTGGCCGGTTCTCTACTGTTGATCATCGGCGTCCTCGACGACATTCGCGAACTACCGGCCTGGGCAAAGCTTCTCGGACAGTTGCTGGCAGCCGGCATCGTCACGGCATCTGGCAAGGTGCTCACACTCTTTCCGCCTGGTCCGCTCGGAGAGATGGCCAACGTGCTCTTGACCATTCTCTGGATCGTCGGAATCACCAATGCGTTCAATTTCTTTGATGGGATGGATGGATTGGCCACAGGTCTGGCAATTCTATTGGCCGGCTTCATGGGTGTCATCGCATTTGAAACGAAACAACCCGCGTTGGGGTGGCTTGCCATCGCCATGATCGGCGCCGGCCTGGGTTTCCTGCCGTACAATTTTCGAGGAACGAAACCCGCGGTCATTTTTCTCGGAGATGGAGGATCGACCTTTATCGGTTTCACACTGGCCTGTCTGGCCGTCAGAGGCAATTGGGCTGACTCGGACCCCATCGTTTCGTTCAGCAATCCATTGCTGATTTTTGGCGTACTCATCTACGACATGATCCACATTACGGTCGAACGAATCCTCACGGGAAAGGTGAGGTCTCTAAAGGAATGGCTGGATTATGTAGGGAAAGACCATCTCCATCACCGTCTCGAACGAGCGCTTGGGTCCCGCCAGTCGAGTGTCGCCATGATCTTTCTCTTTACGATTTGCCTCGGACTTTCTGCGCTGGCACTGCGCCATGCCAGTACGGTGGAAGCCATACTCCTGCTCATTCAGGCAGGCTTGATTGCTGCGATGCTCACCGTGCTGGAAATCAGCGGTCGCCGCCGATGACCACTTGCACTCTTCCCCCATTCCCGCTAGAAGATCTTTCCATGGTTCCCACCGTGGAGTGGAAAAATGGCGCGGTTCGCTTGCTCGACCAAAGCAAACTTCCCGGAGCGGTAGAGTTTCTCGATTGCCGGGACTACCAGACCGTGGCGGATGCTATTCGCACCTTGAAGGTTCGGGGAGCCCCGGCGATTGGAGTCACGGCAGCGATGGGAGTCGCGTTGGGCGCCCACACGATCATAGCAACAGACTATCCGACTTTTTCGCAGGCAGTCCTGAAAATCTGTAATGAGCTGGCGGCAACCAGACCGACCGCGGTCAATCTTTTCTGGGCCATTGAACGGATGAAACAGAAACTGGAGTCGCTACGGACTGAACCCATCTCGGCGATCAAGCAGGCTCTGGTTGCAGAATCTCAAGCGATACTTGAGGAGGATATTGCGCTCTGTAGAACCATGGGGCGGCATGGCGCGGAATTGATCCGCGATGGAGAGACCGTGTTGACCCATTGCAATGCCGGTTCACTGGCGACGGCAGGCTATGGCACCGCACTCGGAGTCATCCGTGCTGCATGGGAACAAGGCAAGAAAATCAATGTGATTGCCGATGAAACTCGCCCTGTGCTTCAAGGTGCACGGCTCACCGCATGGGAGCTGATGCAAGATCAGATTCCCGTCACACTGATTACGGACAATATGGCCGGTTCGCTCATGCGACAAGGCAAGATTCATCTCTGTGTCGTCGGGGCCGATCGAATCGCGGCGAACGGGGATGTTGCCAATAAGATCGGAACCTATTCAGTAGCGGTCCTCGCGAAAGCCCACAACATTCCTTTTTACGTGGCCGCTCCGTACTCCACCATCGACCTCAACACAAAATCGGGAGACGAGATTCCGATTGAGGAACGCAACCCCTCCGAGGTGACCACGATCCACGGCAGCCATCCGGTTGCCCCGATGGATGTGCCAGTCTACAATCCAGCCTTCGACGTGACCCCGGCGGAACTGATTACCGGCATTATCACCGAGCGCGGGGTCTTCAAACCTCAAGAAATTGGTGAACAGTTTCTTGGATAACTCAGCGGGAAACCTCAAATAGCTTCCTGCACATCGATAGCAACATTTCTTGTATCGCATTCAGTGAATGCCACACGCCGCCTCCCACAAGCCGTGATTGATCGTTCCCGGTTCAATAACCACCCAGTGCCCCTCACTCGCCGGGACTCCGCCGCCGATGACCTCACCCGTCCCCATGTGATGGTCGTAATCCGTGGCCGCTAGAGTTCGAACCAGCTTTTCTGCACAATCGAATTGCTTGGTGATCTTGGTGGAATAAAATCGGGTCGGGGTCCGTCCACCCTGCATGGCTTTCCAGTCGATCAGCGTCGAAAGCGTGGAAACTTGCCCTTCTCGGCGGATGGTACTGGAATCGATATAAGCCGTTTGCAAAGGGTGTGATTGATACCGTGCATCAAGGGCTACCCATTCAGCCCATCCCACTTCAGGCAACATCAACAATGACACTACCAGCAGGCAAAAACTAATCCGGTATCCTGGCATGGCCACCTCCCTATGCAGACCATCTTACCAACCGTCTTTGGATATAGGAACGGGCCCTCCGGCGATTCCAGAGAGCCCATGCGTGGCAGGCAGGTGCCGTGGTGAGCTAGTGCTTAGTTGCATAAGTAATCGATAAGGCGTACCGTCTTGGGCAAGGAGGCCGACCATGTCCAAGACGTCGCACAGGTTGCAGTGTTCCGAGCCAGACCGGAAGACGCTGGAGGAGTGGGC
>JAOUHJ010000123.1 GCA_029865225.1 Nitrospira sp. | reverse complement strand
GGTGGATTTGCGATACTGCTCGAAGGTGACTTCAGCAAAGGTCTGTTGCGGCATGGGCGTACCTCCAATTCACTGCTGCGCTTCTCTTAGCACATCAGGAGAGATGAATAAATCAGACCTTCCCTAGGACTACCAGGGCTATTGCCATTGACCGGTTGAGCCATCGCCAGACCCCCTGATGATCCGAGAATCACTATGGCGACTCCTATGAGGATTGAGCGAATCACCCTCCCCTCTTTTTTCACCACCTGTTGCCTCCCATCTGTACTGTGATAGTAGTGGGAAACTCTAGCAGCATAACTCGTGCTAGCGAGATGATTTCGCACAAGTGATTGAAAGCATTGCGACCCTAATTATGATTTTTCATTCATCAATAACAGACTGCAAAATAGTTTTACATCTTGTTCCCAAGGGAACATCAACATGAAGATATATTTCTATCTTTTCAATGGGTCATCAAAAACCATGAGTTGTAAAATACATTTACATTCAAGCAACTTTTTACGCACCTCTTTCATCTAGTTTATCGGCATAACTTCGCAACCATAACCTATACCGAGAGAGTAACTGGTACAGGGTCATGCCGCCTATCTTGGACACCCCGGCCCGGTGGTCGTCACCACGTCGACGGTGCTGGTATCATTCAGCATCGCCAGGCAGGCCAGGCCCGTCAGGCGCATCGCCGATCCATGATAGATGGCTTGATGCAAGACCAGGCGCAGCTCTGTGAGACCATGGCCCAGCGTGTGTTGGGGAATGAGCGGTTTGTCGAGACCGTGACCTGTCGAGCCGTTCCCACGCAAGCGCTGTCGGCCCGTCCGCGGCGCGTGACCTTCGGACCGCTGATGCAAGCAGTGGCCATCGTGCACCGGATGACGTCTTGTGCGGTGCACGCGCCGGGCCTTTGATTTTAAGATTCCTGAATCACTCACTACTCATGTCTGAGCCCATCATAGCCCACAATTCCGATCGACCTGGTCGCCAGACCGAATCCGGGAACGAGCCGAACACGTCGCTCACCGGTCTCTGGTCTTGGGCCTTGTACGATTGGGCCAACAGCGCGTACTGGACCGTGATTCAGACGTTCATCTTTCCGCCGTACTTCACCCAAGAAATTGCGGCTGATGAGGAAACCGGTAGTCGGCTCTGGGGCACGACGTTGGGGGTTGCCGGGTTGATCATCGCGATCGGAGCCCCGCTCTTAGGCGCCGTGGCGGATCAAACGGGTCGGCGCAAACCGTGGATCGGCTTGTTCACGGCCCTGACGATCCTCTCGATCGGCTTCCTGTGGTTCATCGAACCCTCCCCAGATTTCCTCTGGCCCGCCATGTTGCTCGTAGGAGCCGGGACCATCACGTTCGAGTGCGCCTCTGTCTTTTACAACGCGATGCTGCCGGACCTGGTGCCTAAATCGCGGGTCGGGCGCTGGTCCGGTTGGGGATGGAGTGCGGGCTACGCGGGCGGTCTGGCCGGCCTCCTGCTCGCCGGCCTGTTGTTTCTGATGCCGGAGCAGCTCCCGTTCGGCCTCGATCGCGATCGAGGCGGACACATTCGAGCCTCGGCGTTGCTTGTCGCAGTCTGGTATCTGCTTTTCGCTCTGCCGTTGTTTATGTTCACGCCGGACGTACCGGCTTCCGGCAAAGGTCTCAAGCGGGCGATAAAGGATGGGTACGCTCAGCTCCTCGATATGATCAAGGAGATCCGGCCCTATCGTGGGATCGTCCGTTTCCTCATCGCCTTGATGATCTACCACAACGGACTGGTTGCTCTCTTCGCGTTTGGCGGGATCTATGCCGCCACGGTGTTCGGGATGAGCGAAGGGGACATCGTGACCTTTGGCCTCGCCCTCAACGTGACCGCCCTACTCGGATCCGCGGGGTTCGGCTGGATCGATGACCGAATCGGTGGGAAGCAGACTATTTTGTGGTCGCTGGTAGGGTTGGCTCTGTCGATGGCAGTCGTGTTGCTCGTGGAATCACGTCTCCTGTTCTGGATCTTCGGGCTGCTGCTGGGCATCTTCGTCGGACCGGCGCAGGCATCCAGCCGTTCCTACCTTTCTCGGATGGCGCCTGAATCTCTACGCAACCAGATGTTCGGACTTCATGCCTTAGCCGGTAAGGTCTCGGCTTTTCTCGGGCCGCTCGTCGTTGGTGTGACGATCGACTGGACCGGCAGCCACCGCCTGGGCATGAGCATGATCCTCATCTTCGTCGTGGTCGGATTTCTCTTGATGCTTAAGGCGCCGTCGGACTGGAAAGAGGCAACCGGCGCCTCCACCGGCTGATATCTGTGGAAGGATAGTATCGGATCTAGGACAAGGGAGTGTGCTGAATCCTTCCTCGAAGTCATGGCTCTAAAATAAAGAAGGAGAATATATTGTTTGTTCAAATACAGGGAGGCGCACCTTGACTACCGTAGCCCTGCTCACTCATGACGAACAGAAAGCTGCTGAGGCAGCGTTCCGTGGTCTTCCAATAAATCCAAGATGGTCACAGAGTGCCCAGCGAATCTATCTCAGGATTCTGGCAGTGACCGAAGGTCGGAACATTGTCGCGGATGCGGACACCTCATCCCTAGCCATCGGAGGTACCCTGAAGTAGGAAAACCCGTGCGCCAGGGAGTGTCTGCGTGCGAAGTGGTTTTGCCAGACCTCTACCGCCCCGTTCCTCCGTTGAAACGACGCTTCCACCCATACTCGGTCATATCGTCTGTTCGTGCACCTACGAAACCATCCAGCCTCGTTTACCGAGACTGGCCAAGTGGCGAATCCTGTGATTGCTCAGCAATCTGGACGGCTCGACGGAGTTGCCAGGCGAGGCTGGTTCGATTGAAGGCCCAGAATGGGGAGATCGGCAGGCCTGCTTCGCGCAAGGCCAGCGCTGCATACTGATGGCAGGTGTGAAACAAATGGTACGAATGTTTCGCGGGGTAGAACGCGGATTGACGGAACGAGGCCACTGATTCCTCGCTCAGTAGAGTCGCATGCAGATGTTGCCGTAAGCGCTGATAGCCTTCTTCCGACAACCGAAATGAGAAGAGGTCGGACGGCGGCTGGGGTGTGCGTGCCGCCCACACGCGATCATAGTGCCCGACTTCGACGACACCCTGGGTCGGCCAGAAGAGGGCTCGCGCGATCCCGGTCAGGCCCATCTTTCCCTCCAGATACCAGGCGCGCTCGGCATAGCCCCACTCCTCATACGCGTGAGGCGTGAAGCGTGAGGCGTCAGGCGTGTCGTTCTGAAAGGCGATCATCGCATGCCAGGTGTCGATCGACACGGACACCGTGTGCTGAACGGACTCCGGAGGGGGAGGCCACAAACCCTCGACCGGTGACGCACAAGCTGAGAGCAATACCGTTGCTGAAAGGGCAATCCCTCCGGCGATGATATGGCGAAACAGCCGGTTCATGTTGCAGGTCCGGAGAGATGGCGTTCTAGAAAAGCCCTGACGCGGATTTCATAGCGCTCCCCTTCGATCGCATGAGCCTGCCCGTGATCCGCATTCGGCACAAGCCACAGCTCCGTCCTCACATGATCGGCCTGATCATAGATCTGCCGGCCATGCTCGGCGGGAATCTGCGAATCTTTCTCCCCATGAATGAGAAGCAACGGCATGGCGAGTTCGCGGACCACCTGAGCCGGCGCTGCGGTTCCGATGTCGACTCCAAGCAACAGGCGTGCATAGAGGTTAGTCAGCGCCACCAGCGGCCATTTGGTGGGCCCGGGAAGGAAAAAGAACTGCCGCCCCACGAGCTCCTCCAGCGACGCATAGGGACTGTCGGCGACGATCGCCTTGATGTCCGGATGCCGCGCCAAGATGAACGCCGCCGCGCTCATGGAGAACCCCATTGCACCGATCCGTGAGGGATCGACGTCCTCTCGCTGCTTCAAGTAGGCTACCGCTGCTTCCACATCGCGCGTCTCCAGCACTCCCGCCGTCGTGTAGGCTCCTTCACTTTCCCCAAAGTAGCGGAAGTCGAACAGGAGCAAGTGAAACTTGGAGTGCAGGAACCGCGCGTGTCGCAGAATATTCGCTTTGTCGAACGGATAGCCATGCCCCACGAGAATCGTCGCCTTCTTGCCGGTCGAGCCATCAGCGGCAGCAGGGATGAACCATCCGCGCAGGGTCAGCCCATCCGAGGTTGGGAATGACACCTGCTCGTAACGCAGGCCGTAGTGCCCGGGATCGTCCAGCGTCTTAAAGGTCGGCGGATGAATGCCAAGAATAAGATTTGCGAGCGGCAGAAGAGTGATCACGCCTAGAACAATCCCCAGCGCCTTCCGGTTCACAGCGCATTCCTCTCTCGTTGGGTGATTCCCTCGCCTCGCTCATCCCAGTAGACATTTCCCAACTGGAGAATGCGGATGGCAGCCTTCGCAGCAACAGGTGTGCGAACATAGATGTGGCGAATGTCCCGGCTCACCTCTTCACAGACGCCGAGCCCGATCGTTTCATTCGCTGAATCATGCAGTCCAACTACGAGTCCGATCAGGTCTTCTCTGCGCAACATGTGCAGCTGAAAGAGCGGAGATGTGCGACCTACCTTTGTACCAAGCCGTCCGACAGGCGGTGCCAGGAGAATGAGCTGCTCGGCCTCAAGTTCGAGAGGGTGAGCCTCGGCGAAATAGGCGGCAAACCTATCCGACCGATAACGCGCCCGCTCCGCCGGTGCACGGACGCGAGCCGACGGGGCAACCTCAAGGCGATGAATCCTGAGTCCGGGCCTTCCCGCCACCACCGCCAAGAGCGGCTCCAGCTCTTGTCCCCGTTGAATGGCAACAAGGTGACGCGGGCCTAAGAGCTCGATTTTTCGAAGCTTCAACTGAAACCCCTGTCCCTGATCGATCAGCCCGGTCGTGTCAACAAACACGGTACCGACGCCGGACCGGATGGCGGTGTCGACGAGGCGTTTCGTTCCGACCAGGACTTGGAGCAGGTGGCCCGGAGGGGAGACGGATCCCACGAAGAAGAGACCATGGCAGGGCAGACAATCGATCCTGAAATTGGGAATCAGGCGTTCATCCAAGAACGCGAGAGCCACCGTGGTCGGAGGACCGATAGTCGACTGGCCGATATCCGCATCGACCATGGCGACCGGAAGCTTGCCGACCTGAACCAGACGCTGCGCGGCCGCCTTCACCCATGTGGTCTTGCCGCTGTCCGACGTTCCAATCGCCATGGCGATGCCGGGATCGCTCGCCAACGTGTCACAAACCTGTGTCCAGCGTTGCGGGAGAGGTCGTTCGGTAGAGTCTTGTGTCATCGCTGTTCGAACAAGGTGATCTCCCACTCACCAAACGGTGTCTCGTGCCGCAAGATGTACAAGCCGCCGTCGCTTCCCCGAACCTTGAAATAACGGTGGTCACGGCCCGGCCACCAATCGAGTATGTCCACGACCTCGATACGATGGTCGCCGACGAAGAATGCACAGGGCACCTCTTCGCCACGGTGGCCCGCCTGACACTCGACTTTCACCTCACCACCTCGATCATCCGGGCTTTCCGACCGGCATGAGATAGAGCGGAGTCTCGCGTCCGTGAAGACTCAAGACACCCTTCACATCTCTATCATCGAAGGCACCGAGCACCACCGTGCCGAGCTGTAAGGACACGGTTTGCAAGTAGATATTCTGAGCCGCATGACCCGCCTCCATGTGGACATACCTCAAGCCTCGTTCTCCATACTTGCCGGTAACCCGCTCATAAACCGCGCTTAACGCCAGGATGAGGGGCGCTTCCGCGATCGAAGGCTGGTCATAGGCGGCATGAGCGAGTGCTAGGCGTTTGTCCCAGTCGGCAATCCGACGCAGCGCATGCGCTCGCGGAATGTAGTGATACAGGCCGGTGGGAAGCCCCTGGACATTCCCGGCGACCACATACACTTCAAGCGGATACAGCGCACCGGCAGATGGCGATGTCCGGAACCCTGTCTGGTCGGTAATGCCCTGAGCAGCCCAGAGGAGTTGGCCGAGGTCCTCGAGTGCCAGGGGCGCGTCGCGAAACTGTCTGATAGACCGGCGCTTCTGCAAACTTTGTTCAACGGAGGTCAGGCTCCCGTATCGAAGTTTGGGCAACGTGACCTGCTCATCGCGCTGGAAGACCTTTACGGAGCGGAATGCCATAATCAGCCCTCATTCGTTTGGTTTCGAACGGCATCAGCGGACTGGGAAACAGCTCCCGCCGTTGCGCCAAAAGCTTGGTGCGAAAATCCTCTAAGGGCAGCATGATTTCCTTCCTCCTCTCCGACTCCCTCACCGGTAGACCTCGGGTTGATACAGGTTCTTCCAAAACGGTGCCGATTCCTATCATGGCCGACTATTTGCCGCCTCCTCATAGAAGCAGAGCATCCACAATGCCACGATGGCTGAGAGATCGGCGTGACCGAGTATGAATGCAATGACAACGGGTTAAGGCCTCGGATGGGCGTAGGCCCACGGCGGATACGGGACCGCTGGGGTATTTTAGGTCGTGGCGAGCTGGGTCATTGTTGCCAATTGCCTCAGGGAACCACGGCGAATGCTCGCAGACGGGATGGCATGGCGCTTTTCTCTTGATCCAGTAGGCCGTGCGAGGTCCCCCCGCCCTGTCTGCAAGATGCCGCCCTGGATTCCTCGTGCCATTCAGTGCTCATTGAGGAAGACGGGACTACCAGCGGTGTGCTCCATACCAAACGGCTGGGGTGTATGGGGCGGGTGCCGGGGAAAACAACCGACCGTCGCGAGCAAGGCGAAGGCCATGAGCCACATCAGTAGAAGGCGATTCATTTCTACCTCCACGCCTAGGTTCTCAAGTGTAGTCTTCTGTCCCGCTTCTCTTCGCCTGAGCACGACCCCGAGTTCTATCGCGGTCCTTCGGCACCAGGGCTGAGGATCATCGGAACATTCAGCTTTTCGGGCACGATGATCGTCTTGGCATTGGGGCTTTCATACAACTTGAACTGCAGATACTGCGGCGTCAGCGTTTTCGTGATGATTTCCTGTGCTTGCGATTGTCCTGTGGCGCGAATCCTCAGGCTATCGGCTTCGCCTTCCGCACGAATTTTCAATGAATCCCCCTCGCCCTTGGCCTGAATCCGAGCGATCTCGGCGTCGCGCTGCGCAATGACCACTTCGAAGTCCTTCTGCTCCTTTTCCTGTTCCTTCGCCTGCTTTTGTTCGATCGCCCTCAACACCATCTGGGAAAACTCCATTTCAGAGAGGGCCACGTTGTAGACATCAAGATGACGTCCCTTCAACGCTTCGACCACCACGGCTTCGATCTTGTTCCCGATTTCGCTGCTGCGCTCCGGAAGCGTCACCATGGTGTAGTTCGCGACCACGCCGCGCACGGCCGACAAGAGTTGTGGTTGAACCAACTGCCTGTACCAGTCAGGCCCCACTTCCTGGGCCAGAAAATAGACTTCATCCGGGATCGGGCGCATCGTGATTGCGGCGTACACTGTGACCGGCAGATCGTCTGCGGTCAGCGCATCCACCTTTTCCTTGAAGCTCTTCCATCTCGTGTCATATACAAAGACATCGTTCCAGGGCATCCGCCAATAAAATCCCTCCCTGAGCGGTTCCTTGATCAGTCCGGCAGTCAGGGGGCGCCAACGCAGCCCTCGATTTCCTGGGTCAACCGTCCTCCCGCAGCCCTGGAGGACCATCAGAACAGGGATCAGAAGAAGAAGTGTGCGCGCTTTCAGCAAGTGTTTCATATTCTCCTCTCCTTGCGTCGTCCGTTGAGCCAAACCTCTATGACCTACTGGACGGCAGTAGGGCGTCGCCCGGTGCGATCCACGGACGCATGAGCGTCAGCGAGACGCCCGAGTTCAAGGGCGGTCTGCTCGTAGTACTGTGCCAGCAAACGAGCCCCTGACACCAAATCCGACTCAGCCCCGAACAGCTCCTCGTAACGAGCTGCAGTGGTAGCTTGCGCCTTGGCTTTCTCATGCATGGCTAAGGCCTGATTCCGGTAGTAGCCAGCAATGGCTCTCTGATCATGGGAGGGGTCGTAGGAACCCATCTCGAGCGATTCTGGTGAGGCACAGCCGGAGATCACTCCTATGATCAGGCAGAACAGTAGCCCTCGACCCGCTACGGCAACCGCATGAGTGCCGTGGATTATGTTCTTCCAACATCTTCTGATTGACCTATCGATCTTCAACATTCCCCCCCAAGCATAAACACCTTCCGTAAGAGATACCCTGAGCAAATTAGGTGCCCTCGAACGATCATCCGAAGATCGATCACTCGAACCCTCTGATATATCCAAAGAAAAATGGTCGGCCACACAGGAAGAAGGAGCGAGATAAAACAGGATCCGCCCAGATTGGGTGGGGAGAATCAGGACAGGACCGCCGTCGCAACTGTCGCTAAAAACCTCAGATGCGAGCGGAGGGTCGCTTAATAGATCACGGGCGGCCGTTTCTCATCGACGATCAACATGAGCCGGCGATGTTTCAACGGTCGCTCCGGGTCTCGCGTGTAGTGTCCGAGGTCCTCTGAAACTTCCGTGATCCTGAGCGGGACCGAGATGCGCTGCGTGATATGAGGCGCCTTGGTTTCAATCGAGAGATCGACTAATTCCTCAGTAGTCCCCGTCACCTCGGCGTTCAGGTCCTTCTCGTCCAGAAAATGGACTGTCACACGTTCCTCCGGATCAATCCACGGGATGATTTTCTTTCGCTTTTCGTGATTGGTCATGTCGGTTGCTCCACGCCTTGCACCAAAACTCAACTAGAGCGATAGTTCGCAAGCGGCTTTCGATCATCGAGCCAGCCGCCGGATATAGAGGAGGACATTCTGCTTGTCCTTTTCCGATAGCTCCCATTTCCAAGACCCCATCGCTGTTCCCCGCTCACCTTCATGAATCGTCTGGCTCAGTTCGGCATCTGACTTCTGCTGGACGGCAGAGCTGGTGAGATCCGCCGGTGGAGGCGTCACGTCATACGCCTTTCCTTTTCCCTGGTCTCCATGACAGAACCGGCAATATTGCTCATAGAGCCGCTTCCCTTCTTGTAGCTCGTAGTGTTCGCGCAGCGCCTTGGCACTACTGCTCTCCCCTCTAGACGTGGCGTACGTAAGAGGGAGGCACAAGACAGCGAGTACAACCGCCATCGTAATGGAACGCGCTGGCATAGCCATCAGCTCCTCCTTGCCCAATATCGATTACTGGCAATCCTCATACCATCCGCACTGATGTTGGACGTTGCAGGCCATGCGTTCCAAGCCCTTTGAAAGTGAGGCATTCCTCTGAGCTCGGTCCTTCCTCCTGAAGGCAAGACTCCACAGTACGATGAAGCCCACTGTCGCAAGATTCCACAATCCATCCCTACGGGGAGGGTCGGCTGGCGACTTCGAAAATAAAGAATTCCTGTCGAGGCAGGAAGTGATGCCGCGTGGTCAGCTTGTATCCCGCCTTACCCATCTCTGATTGAAACTGCTCTGGAGGAAAACGAAATTCTTTCGGCGGACCTACTGGAGAGTCCGGCTTGAAATCGATGATCGCCACCTGACCACCAGGCTTAATCGATGTGGTCAGCCCTCGGAAATACGTTTCGCGGTCGCCGATATGGTGGTACGTGTTCACGATCAGAATCAGATCGACGGGCTGTGGTAGATTGGGTCCGTCAGGAGACGCTTGAATGACGATTACGTTGTCCAAACTTTCCTTCGCCGCACGTTCACGCAGATACGTCACCATCGAGGGTTCGATGTCAGACGCATACACCTTTGGCGAAGCCTTCGATTTCGCCAATCGCACGGTGAAATACCCGGTCCCAGCACCGATGTCGGCCACAGCTTGCCCGCGCTTGAGGTTTAGCGCCGCAATCACCCGATCCGGCAACTGCCATGCATCCCTCGCCGGATCGTCAAATCTTGGGGCCGACTCCTCCGCATCGAAGTGTTTCTTTAGGTGATCGGCATAGGATTTCCCCTGTTCTGCAGCTTGACCAACCGCGACGGGAATAACGAGCAAGCAAAGCGCAAGCAGGTAGGGTTTCGTATACATTGAACGCTCCTGTTTTCGATTCACTCATCAACTTCCAGCTAGAGAATCCATTTCGAGCTGCTATTCGCTATTTGCTATCACTCTTGTCCAAAACAGCTTAGACGTTGGGTCATCCAACGGTGTAGGGTGCCAGTGAATCGCCAAACCCACCTGCACCCAACCGAAGGAGACCCAACGTGAACGCATCATGCAGCATGTTCAGT
>JAOUHJ010000099.1 GCA_029865225.1 Nitrospira sp. | reverse complement strand
GGTGGGCATCAACGAGGCGACGATTCGGCACTATGTCCAGCACCAAGGCGAGCAGGAGACGGGTCAAGCGCAGCTTGAATTGTGAGGAGACCCCGCCTGGAAGGGCGGGGTTCTTCATCCTCACGATCGACCGGAGCCGATCCGGCGGGCTTCGCCTGCCTGCGCAGGCCGATCATCGTGAGCGTTAATGCGACAGAGCTGAGGATCGCTTTGTGGCGGTGCGCTCTCGGCGCCGAACTTAAGCACTTGGCAGGTAGCGGACCTTAACGAAGCTCGAGTCCATCTGCCATTGTCCGTCCGATGAAGTACCAATAACTATAAAAGTGGCGGACTATCCTTGAGGCGGTTTCGTTTCGGCTAGGAGCGGTTGGAACATCGGATCGCTGCTGAGCACGGCCTTCAGTCCTTCGCTCTCGAGGAAATACCGCCAGACTGCCTCGTCCTTGCCCGGTATCTCGTTGAACCAGCGTTTGGCCTCGGTGAGGTGCTGGAGCATCTGACTTTTTTCTCCGTAGTCCGGCATGAAAATCATGCTGTACGCCATGGTGTAGTGCGCGAGAAACCTGTCGATCGGCAATTCAGCGAGAGCCGCTGATGCGAGCGCATCCTCATAGGCTCGGACGCTATCGGGATCATGCAAGATCCGGTTCCAGGCCACCTTATTGATGCGGGACCAGGCGAGTTGGAGCAGCGCCTCAGCCCTGGGTGTTTTACGCTCAGCCGGAATGTCTTTGACCAATGCCTCGAACGTGTCGATCATCGGAACTTGGTCATTGTTCCAACGATAGGCCATGCCCAGGCGGAATCGGTTATCCAACCGTTCAGGATGGAGCTTCGCGAGTGTCTGTAATGCGGGCAGCAATCGATAGAGCAGGTCTGCTGGCGTCGGTTGTGAAAAGCCACCCACTTCCATTCCTAAGGAGAGATCCAGGCGAGTGGATGCGGCAGCAATGGTCCAATAAAACTCGTTGACGGTCAGGGAAAGCGCCGGATCCTTGACGGTCAACTTGTGGTTCTGAGCGGCCTCGCGTAGCAAGATGCCGTACAGGTTCTTGGTGAGGACAGTCAGCGCATCCACTTGATTCGGGTCGATGATGAGGATGCGATTGAGCAGGGCGACACGGTCGCGCAGTTCAGGAAATGAAGCCGCGCGAGCGGCAGCAGCCGTCAGCGTACCAGGTTGGTCGTCGGGACCCCACCAGACGATGGAATCGGGAAGAGCGCGGCTGGTCTCGGTCGTGAACGGGATCCTTTCTGCGACCATGCCTGGTGCTTCAGGCGAGGTTTCTACCGGGAGATGGAACACAGCGCTGTCGCGTGGAAATCCGTGCCGCTTGAGTCCGCTGAAAACCACCCATTGAGTGGCGATAGACTTTAACGCCTTTCGTTCACGCTTGATCGTACTCGTCCACTGGACGGTGTTTGGCCCATAGGTGATGGGAGCGGTGAGCGGATCCTGATACTGGACCGTGAGCTCGACCAGTGTGGTCGGAACGCCGATGACTTTCCCGTTCGATGTGAGTCGGAAGGATCCATTTGGAATTGAACGGCTGTTTCTCACGGCGAAGTGCAGGCCCGTTCCTGGAGGTGTGAGCCCGAGCGCATCCATCACAAACGCGGAGGCAGAGGCGCGAGCCAGGGCATCGCCGTAAAACACGAGCGGACCAGCGCTTGGCCAGAGGACGTTCATCCCAGTATCAGATCGCTGCAAGAGTGATGCATGACCCGCAGTGAGTGCTTGCCAACAGTCGTCGTACGAGGCATCGGTTGGTGCAGCTGGTCTTGGTCCAGCAACGGGGGCGGTCAGCAGTTTATACTGACAGGCGAAGTCTAGTTGTCCGGCAGTGACCTTATCTCCCTGCGCGATGGCCTTGGCATATCGCAGGGCGGTATCGACGACGGCCTTCCTGGCGGTTCCCGCCTTCTTCGCCTGGTGCGAGGGTTTGGAGGCTGCGGTGGCAAGAGTCGGCAAGGTCGTATCGAGTGCCGTGAGTACTCCCGAAAGGATGAGAATTCCAAGTAATGGGTTCATGATCATTATGGAATGAAATTGAGTCGTTGTGGGTTACCGAATCTGGGCGGCTTTCAAGATGTTCTGGCGCATCATGGCCCGATCGTCCGTCGACAAGCTCGGGCTCGGCCGATGGCGACAGAGGGAGACGGTCTGACGCAGGGAAGAGACGAACACTTCACAGTTGGGACAGCTTCCCAAATGTCGGCGAATTTCGTTGCAAATGTCTCCTGCGAGCTCATCATCGATATAGGCAGACAGCTGACGGAGAATGTTCAAGCATCGGCCCTTCCCGTGGTCATGCTGATGCCGAGTTGTCGAGGACCGTGTCCGCTTTGTGGAAGTGTGGCGCTTGGCCATCCAGTCGTTCTCCTCGCTATCTAAGTAGAGCCTGTTCGGGATCAGCTATCTCCTGGCCAAGCCCTTGGGCGCTCAGCTGCTGACGGACAAACAGCCTGGCACGGTGAAGACGTGATTTCACTGCCCGTTCATTCAACCCCATGATGGTTCCGACTTCCTTCGCGCTCAAACCTTCCATATCTCGAAGCACTAAGACCATCTTATACTTTTTCGGCAGCTGATTGATCGCCGTATCGAGCGCGTCACGCAACTGCTTGTTCTGGAGCGCTTCTTCTGGACTGAGGCCGTCGATCGGAATCTGCAGACGAAACTCGCCATCAGACGTGGGGATGAACTCTTCGAGCGATAATTCACGTTCCGGAGCACATTTTCGTCTCCGCCGCATACGCAAGCAGGCCCGGGAGGCGATGGTGTAGAGCCATGTCGAGACTTGGGCATCACCACGAAATTTCTCGAATCCACGGTATGCATTTAGAAACGTCTCCTGCACCAAATCTTTCGCGGCCTCCGGCTCGCCGCATAGTCGATGCGCAAACCGATAGACCAGGTCCACATGATCACGATAAAGGGTATCGAATACCTTGGCCGCTCGCGAATGATGGGAGGGCGTCGGTGAGGAACGATCAGTAGTGGACGCGCGCATGGCATGGCAGTCTACGGGGGGATCGAAAAGAGAGTCAAGACGATGACGAGAGGTTCGGACGCTACTTCAGCAGGTGGAATTGGACGACATCGCCGGCCCCGTTGAGCTCTACGGTGATCGGTGTTCCTTCCTTTTTGCCGTTCAGCGTGCCTTTCCCTCGGTCGGTCGGGTAGGTCTGTTCTCCCTCTGGCGTCCAGAGCCTCACACTGGATCGATCCGGGGTGGCGAATTCCAATGGGCCGGTGACGAATCGCCGGGTTGGAGCCGCATCGTTGGATGGAGCGAGATCCGCGACGACGTGGTGGTCATGCATCCACAAGGTCATGGTCTGTCCGACTTTGGCATTCTTAATGCCGATCTTAGCGTTGACGTTGACGATCCCGATCGGAGTCCGAAAGAAAATGAAATTGGACTTGAGTTTTGAGATGGTGCCGGTCAACAAAAGTCGCGCGTTGGATCCGCGAGGCGCGATCTGCCCGACCTGCAGGTCGAACTGCAGATCATGGACACCAAGAACCGCACGGTTATCATCAACTTCCACGGTGATGGAATCGCCGTCTTTCCGGCTTGAGAGAGCCCGTGCTTGGTTGCCCAGGTTGAAGACTTGCTCGCCTTCAGGTGTCCATCCTAACAGTTGCGTGTCATCGTCCGCGCTCAGTTTGAGGGGTCCACTCAAGTAGCGGTGAACGAGTGTTCCATCGGTTCGCTTCACGATATCGACGACGAGATGATCATCGTGGATCACAAAGAACACTTCCTGTGAAGCCGGGATGGTCTTGAGTGCGGTTTTCGAACTCAGAGACAAGAGTCCAACCTGTGTCTTGAGAAAGACGATGCCTGGTTTGGCTCGCCAGACACGGCCCGTCAGCATGATCGATGGATTGGGCTCAGGTTCTGGAGCAGAAACCTCGGGCTCGACTTCCGCCGCTTCCTCCTCAAGCAGGGTGGAGGAGTCCGGCTCAGTCGATTCCTCTGCCTCATCGGGGATCTCCGACTCGAGTGGTGGCTCAAGCTCTGAAGGCGAGTCTGGGTGAGCAGGCAGCACTGGATCATGTGGTACGCGGGGTTTATCGGATGTCTCGGGATGCCCAGTAGCGGGGTTGAATGGATCCTGAAAGACTCGCTCTGCCGCCCCGCTCGTGGTTCCCACCGTCAGTGTTCCCACGAGGATGAAAGTGCAGACTATTCGGAGAGTCAATGACTCTCGAATCATCGTCCAGAATGTCAAATCTGATTTCGTCGTACTCGCCATTGGTGATCGCGATCGCCCCAAAATCCTGCTCAATTATGCGAATAACATGTGCTCCCCGTGGAGTCAACCCGAAAGCACGTTTTGAAAAGGATGTTTGCTGCGTGTGCTGATCGGGAGAAATAACGTGAGCTATTTCTTCCTGACCATGATCCGGAGCGGTGTGCCGGTGAAGCCGTAGGTCTCGCGTAGTTGATTCTCCAAATAGCGAAGGTACGCGGGCGTCATGTCTCCCGGATGACCGACAAACAAGGCGAAGACCGGCGGTTTGGTGGCCACCTGCGTGATAAAAGCGGCTTTCGTCATCAACGATGGCTTGTGTTTACGAACCGGCAAGGGGTGGATAGCAAGGATCTTCTGCAGCCAGGTATTCAGTGCGCCGGTGGGGACTCGTTTGGTAAACATGGTGTGCACGTCTTTGAGAAGTGGGAAGAGGCGTCGGAGAGATTCTGGTTTGATGGCTGAACCATAGAGGATGGGAGCCCATGCCAGAAACGGAAATCGGCGGCGAAGCTCCAGCTCATACTCCTGTCGTGCCTTCTCATCGCCGGCGCGCAAGTCCCATTTGTTGATCAACAGAATGCAGGCGCGCCCTTGCTTGAGAATGGATCCGGCAATCTTGGTGTCTTGTTCGGTCACGCCTTCTTGACCGTCTAACAGTAGGACTGCCACGTCCGACCGGCCGATGGCACGGAGCGATCGGAGCACGCTGTACCCTTCCACTCCGCGATCGACCTTGCCACGCCGTCTGATTCCTGCCGTGTCGGTGAAGACGTAGCGTTGATCCTGGTGGGTGACCAGTGAGTCGATGGGATCACGTGTCGTTCCCGGAACATTGCTGACGACGACACGCTCTTCGCCCAACAGGGCGTTCACGAGCGTGGATTTCCCGACGTTCGGGCGTCCCACGACAGCAATGCGGGGTAGTTGCTGCAGCTCATCAGATTCCTCGGCAGGGGGAAGCAGCGGGTAGATGGCATCCAGCAGCTCGGCCACTCCCAGGCCGTGTTCGGCGGATATGGGATAGAGTTGGTCGGTTCCCAATCGGTAGAAGTCGGCCAATAAAGGTTCAGATTTTGGTGTATCGATTTTGTTAATTGCGTAGAACAGCGGCTTGGTCACGCCACGCAGGAGTTTCACAACTTCGTGGTCCGGAGGGGTCAAGCCCGAACGCCCATCGAGGAGCGTAATGAGGATATCGGCCTCGGCGATTGCCAGTTCGGATTGCCGTCGGATCAAGGTCAACATGCTGTCCGAGGCGGAGAGATCTAGCCCTCCTGTATCCACCAACCGAAACTTTCGATTGCGGTAGGTGGCGTCGGCATAGTTGCGGTCGCGTGTCACCCCGGGGACATCGTCCACAATGGCGATCTTTTGGCCCAAAATCTTGTTGAACAGCGTCGACTTTCCCACGTTCGGCCGGCCGATGATGGCGACGAGCGGAGGCGGGCCGCCTTCTTGCGGCGGCAGCGGAAGCGTGGGATCCTGTTGGGGGTTGGATTTGGCGCGCGGCATGATTGGCCGGACCGTAACATAGGATTTTTCTCAAACACAACTCGCCTCGTCTTCAGGCCGTTCGTTCAGCTATACTTTGCTTCATGACCCAGCACGCTCCCGACTGGTCCCAAATTGAAGATGTGTTGCTCGATATGGACGGCACATTGCTGGATCGCCATTTCGACAATTTCTTTTTTGAGGAAGAACTACCTCGTCGATATGCCACGCTCCATGCCATCTCGTTTGAGGAAGCCCGCGATCGGCTCATGTCGATGTATCGATCGGTGGAAGGCCAGCTGGCCTGGACCGATCTCCATTATTGGACGAAACGCGTCGGCATCGATGTGGTTGCGATGCACAAGGAACTCGATCACATGATCGGCTTTTTGCCCGGTGCCGAGGAGTTTCTCCGGCACCTCCGGAAGTTGGGGAAGCGCGTGACCATTGTGACGAATGCCCATGAAGCTGGGGTGTCGATCAAAGTCGCCAAGACGGATTTGGATCGCTATGTTGATCGGATTGTGGATGCGTTTGAGGTCGGCGCGCTCAAGATGCGACCGGAGTATTGGCCGAACTGTCAGCGCTTGTTGGGTTTTAATCCGTCTCGCTCATTGTTTATGGATGACGACGAAGGCTGTCTGATGGCCGCGAAAGAATTTGGAGTGGCGTACCTGGTTCACAGCGCCAAGTCGAGTTCCCGACTGCCGCCATCCAGGTTGCCTCAGTTTCTTTCCATCACGGAGTTTTCGCCGCTGATGAACGGTCGGCCGACGGGCTAGTGCTGTGCGACTGCCGTGCCTTGATACATTTCGCCAGCTAATCTTGGCACACCCTGCATGCTGAATCGATCAAGGTGTGTGATCGTGAGGCCGGATTGGGAGATCATCCGATCGATTTGCCGGTTGAGGTTGCAGCCGCAGCCGATGACGTTCTGAACGGCGTTCAATCTATCCTGCCACACCGCGATCTTTTGGTCGTTGCTCCGACCATGTTCCAGGAATAACAGTCTCCCCTCTGGTTTGAGAACGCGCCGCACTTCTTGCAGCGCGCGCACGGCGTCGGGAATCGTGCAGAGTGTCCAGGTACTGACGACATAGTCGAAGCGCCTGTCGATGTACGGTAAGGTTTCGGCAGTGTGTTTTTGAAAGTAGACTGGGAAGGACGCGCGAGCGCTGCGAGAGGCCACAATCTTTGGGAGAAGGCTAGCCGGGTCGATGCCATGCAGTTCTGCGATGGTATGGGGGTAATGGGCAAGATTGAGGCCGGTTCCTACCCCGAGTTCCAGGATCTCTCCATGGACCGAAGCAAGTAGCCCACTGCGGAGGCGACAAAATTCCTCTCGCGCCATCACCCATTCCATCAAGCGGGGGAAGATATGCTCGCAGTAGAATCCCATCGTGCGGGTAGTATAACAAAGCACCCCGACCGTTCGGGTGCGGAACTTGTGACCATCAGGGGGCTATGTTAGATTCGCTGATTCCACAGCGGCTGACAGCCAGTCTTTGGGGTATGGCGTTGCGATGAGTAAAGGATACGACCACCGCACAATCGAGTCGAAATGGCAGCAGTACTGGGACGAACACCGGACGTTTCGCGTCACGGACGATCCCGCTAAACCGAAATTTTACTGCCTAGACATGTTCCCCTATCCGTCTGGGTCCGGGCTTCACGTCGGCCACCTTGAGGGGTACACCGCCACCGATATCGTCTCTCGGTACAAGCGGATGCGGGGGTTCAACGTATTGCATCCGATGGGCTGGGATGCATTTGGTCTACCGGCTGAGCAGTATGCCGTAAAGACTGGAATCCATCCGGTAAAGACGACGTCAGAAAACATCGCCACCTTTAAGCGTCAGATGCAACGGGTGGGACTCTCGTATGACTGGGAACGAGAACTCAGCACCACTGATCCGCAGTATTATCGTTGGACACAATGGATTTTCCTGAAACTGTTCGAGCGAGGGTTGGCCTACGTGGCGGAAGTTCCCGTGAACTGGTGCCCGGCGCTCGGCACCGTGCTGGCGAATGAAGAAATCGTCGATGGTAAGAGCGAAGTTGGCGGCTTCGATGTGATTCGCAAGCCGATGCGTCAATGGATGCTGAAAATCACCGCGTACGCCGATCGATTACTGGAGGACCTCAAGCTCGTTGATTGGCCTGCCAGCACGTTGGAGATGCAGAAAAATTGGATCGGCCGGTCGATCGGCGCGGAGGTTGATTTCGCGCTCGCCGATCAGAAGGGTGCGATCCGCGTATTCACGACACGGCCTGATACGTTGTTCGGCGCGACCTATATGGTGCTTGCACCGGAGCATCCACTGGTCGATGCGATCGTGAGCGATAAGCAGAAAGCTGCCGTTCAGGCCTATCGTGAAGCATCTGCGAAGAAAAGTGATTTACAGCGGCAAGAGTTGGAAAAAGAGAAGACCGGCGTGTTTACCGGAGGCTATGCCATCAACCCTGTGAACCAAGAGCGATTGCCGATCTGGATCGCAGACTATGTCCTGATGAGTTATGGGACCGGCGCGATCATGGCCGTGCCCGCTCATGACGAGCGGGACTGGGCGTTCGCGCGGCAATATGCGCTTCCGATTCGAGAGGTCATTTCCGGAGGAAACGTCCAGGAGGCGGCCTTCACCGACGCGAATCGTGGAACAGTCGTGAATTCGGCGACGAGCGATAACACCTTTTCGATTAACGGACTCGCGCCGTCCGAAGCGATTCCGAGGATCATCGAGTGGTTGGCGAAACAGGGGAAGGGAACACGAGCGGTCAATTATAAGCTGCGCGATTGGCTGTTTGCTCGACAACGGTATTGGGGTGAACCGTTCCCAGTCCTATGGGTGGATGGAGAAGCGCGACCGCTTCCGGAAGAGCGGCTGCCGCTGGTGCTACCGGAGACGCACAACTTTAAGCCGTCGGGGACGGGCGAGAGCCCATTGGCCAACTTGAGTGAATGGCTCGCGACGACCGATCCCATTACGAACCAACCAGCCAGACGAGAAACCAACACGATGCCGCAGTGGGCCGGGTCTTGCTGGTATTACCTGCGGTTCATCGATCCCAAGAACTCCACGCAGCTCGTTGATCCAGAGCAAGAACGGTACTGGATGCCGGTGGATCTCTACATCGGCGGAAGCGAACATGCGGTTCTGCATCTCCTTTACGCACGATTCTGGCACAAGGTGTTGTTCGATATTGGGGTCGTCAGCACACCGGAACCGTTCATGAAGTTGGTGCACCAGGGTATTGTCTTGGGCGAAGACAACCAGAAGATGTCCAAATCGCGTGGGAATGTAGTCAATCCGGACGAAATGATCGATCAATTCGGCGCGGACGCGGTACGGCTCTATGAAATGTTCATGGGTCCGCTCGAAGCGATGAAGCCCTGGAGCACGAGAGGTGTGGAAGGGGTGACACGATTTCTGGAACGGGTCTGGCGGCTGATGGTTGATGAGCAAGGTCGATTGTCCAGTGCCGTCGTCTCGACCACTCCCAGTCTTGACCATGACCGTTTGCTCCATCAAACGATCAAGAAAGTGACGGAAGACATCGAGGCACTGCGCTTTAACACCGCGATCTCGCAAATGATGATCTTCACCAATGAATTGACGAAGGCTCAACAGCGGTCTCGCGCTGTGATCGAACCGTTCGTCCTGTTGCTCTCGCCGTTCGCGCCGCACGTGGCTGAGGAACTCTGGAGCGTGCTTGGGCATCACCCCAGCGTCTCGCAACAGCCCTGGCCGACCTATGATCCGGCGATGACGGTCAGCGAGCGTGTAACTATACCCATCCAGGTCAATGGCCGATTGAGAGCCAAGATCGAAGTGTCGACCGACGCGCCCCGCGAAGAAATTGAACGGCTGGCCCGTACGGAAGCGGCAGAGTGGCTCCAGGGAAAAGAACCAAAGAAGGTGATCTATGTCGACAAGAAATTGCTCAATTTTGTCGTCTAGGAGTGCTGAGTGCTGAATGCCGAATATGAAAAGAGCAGGTTCCAAAAGAGAAGCAGACCGTTTGTGTTTATTCCTAGCACGTTCATTACCGCACTCCTCGTGTCGACGCTCGTCTCCTGCGGCTATCAGTTTCGGGTAGACGGAGCCGGCCCGACCATCGGAGGAGCCACTGCTTCGACATTGACCGAACCTCCACCACGTCTCATCATCAGGACATTGGTCAACAACAGCTTCGAGCCGAATCTCGAAATGCGATACACCAATTATTTTCGCGATGAATTTTCAGCCGGCAGCGGGGCGCAGGTCGTCCCTGAGTCCGAAGCCGCCGATCTCGTGCTGACCGGGCGGATCCTGTCGGTCATCGTACCGACGCTGAGTTTTTCTCAGACCGCGACGTTAGAAAGTCGAACCGAGGTGGTTGTCCAGGTTCTCGTAGAAGACGTCCGATCCAGAAAAGTAGTCTGGAGGCAGCTGGCAAAAGGGTCCTCGGAGTTCTTTGTGACGCCTGACCTCCAATTCAATCGCGCGCTGCAAAACCGAGCTATTGAGCAGGCGGGCCGGTTTGTGGCGGCCGACCTGGCGGCGCGATTTCTATTGGAACTTGAGACCGGGGCTCTGACGAAGCAGTCATCTGAGACGGATCCTGAGCCTCAATAACATGATACGTATTGTTCAATGGCCTCGATGGTAAGCCATACACAACTAGAGGCGGCGCTCAGCCAACAGGCACCGGGATCACTCTATCTCGTCGTAGGCGAAGAAGACCTGCTCCGAGACTATGCGATTGCGGCTCTCAAGCATGCGGTGCTTGGGGATGGCGGAGACGAGTTCAACTACGAACTGTTTTACGGCGATGAAGCGAGTGGGAGCGATATTCGAAACAGTGTGGCAGCGGTACCCGTTTTCTCCCCACGTCGGCTCGTCGTGGTGAAGTCGGCGGAGAAGCTGACGGCTCGGGATGGCGATCAGTTGCTCGGCTGTATACAGAATCCGGTGGAGTCCACGACGCTGGTTTTCGTAAGCTCGAAGTTGGATGGTCGGCTCAAATTCTCTCAAGCCCTCACGCGGGCCGCGACGGTCATTGATTGTTCGCCGCTCCGTGATGCTCAGTTGCCGTCATGGATAACCCAAGAAGCAGGACGGGTTGGGGTACGGCTTGAGGAATCAGCGGTTCACATACTGCGAGAAGTGTCCGGAGCCTCCCTCTACGGACTGCGCCGCGAATTGGAAAAGCTTGCCTCGTATGTGCCGTCCGATCGTTCAGCGACAGCGGCCGATGTCTACCTGCTCCGAGGGGTAGATCCAGGCGCGTCTGTATTTGACCTGGCGCAGGCGATTGCGGAGGGTAACCGAGGGCGTGTTCTCTCGATCCTCGCGCGCAATCTTGAAGCTGGAGAAGCTCCGCTTCGCATTCTGGGATCCCTTGCATGGCAATATCGCCGACTTTGGAAGGTCAAAGATCTGCTCGACAAGGGTGGTCGGGAGGGGGAGGCCGCTCGGAGTTTGCGCATGGATCCGCGGAAGGTGCGTCCCTTTCTCGAGCGGTTTTCCGAGGCGCATCTTCAGAATGCGTTGAGGCTCTTTCTGGACACAGATGCGAAACTTAAAGGAGGGAGCGCTAGCCGCCCACGAATGGTGCTGGAAGGCGTGCTGTTGAAACTCTGTGAAGAGACCGCAGGCAAGCAGGCTGAACCTGCAGTGCGGCCCCAGGCTCCGCCAAAACGAACGCTTACCCGGGTGGTGTCGAATGTTCGAACGATTAAGAGCCGGAACCGGACAGGGCGTTGACGCGATGAGCCAAACGAGAAATCCGGCGGGATGCGGTATTTCGATGAAGCACGCCTTTGGAGACGGCTTTTCCGATCGCCGACGCCGCTTCTTGCAGGCTGGTTTTGGCCTCGTCCGCCTTTTTCCCGGCCACGTCCGATTGGACCTTCTTGATCAGTGTCTTCACCGCGTTGAGGGTCGAGCGGTTCCGCTCATGCCGTCGCTCGGCTTGGCGAGCTCGTCGAATGGTTGATTTATGAATCTGAGGCATGGAGTACTCCTGTAAAAAAGAGGTTGACTTGTATCATAAGGCCTCGCTGATCGTCAAGGATCGGCTCTGAAGAAGGGATATGGGATGGTGAAAATTGCGGCACGGGACAGGCTAATCCTTGCGTTGGATGTGCCTTCCATGGCAGAAGCGGATGGTCTATTAGACCGGCTCCAAGGACACATCTCCTTCGTCAAGGTTGGCCTTGAGCTCTACACGGCGGCAGGTCCCGAGGTCGTCAAACGGATTGTCGAGCGGGGCATGCGGGTGTTTCTCGACCTGAAGTTTCTCGATATCGAGGAGACGGTTCGCCGAGCGACGAATCGGGTCGCTTCGATGGGAGTCGAGTTCTTGACCGTTCACGCCAATCGCAAGGCCCTGACAGCCGCTGTGCAAGGGCGGGAGGGCTCATCGCTGAAGCTGCTCGCAGTGACGGTGCTTACGAATTTTGACGGCCAGGATCTCCGGGAAATGGGAATCCAACGGACAGTCCAAGATCTCGTCACGGCTAGGGCTCTGCTGGCGACCGAAGTAGGCTGTGATGGCGTTGTGGCGTCCGGCGAAGAAGCTTCGGCCATTCGGAAAAAAGTCGGGCCGCGTTTCGCAATTGTGACGCCGGGCGTCCGACCGACCGGCAAAGGCGTCGATGACCATGCCCGGGCGACCACCCCTACACAAACGATCGCATCTGGCGCGGACTATCTCGTGATCGGCCGGCCCATTCGCGATGCTGCCGACCCATCGGCAACTGTCGCTGCCATTCTTGCAGAAATGCAGGTTGCCTTCGATGCCAGGAGGGAGCGCTAATCGGTTGCGACGGGAATCAGCCCTTTGTTAATATCAGCTTCTTCCAACCTGCGTGGTGGGTGTAGCTCAGTTGGTTAGAGCGCCGGATTGTGGATCCGGAGGTCGCGGGTTCGAAACCCGTCATCCACCCCACGTAATCTCCTCCGCTGTGCCTGCAAAATCACGCATATCTCGAAGCCCGCTGGTTCCATCATTCGTCTATTCATCTGGCCATCTATGTTCGTTTCAATATTCCAGGAGCTGCAACATGTTCCAGGGAGGATCACCCTGATTGATTTCAACGCGGTGTGGTCATAGGTCTGATTCGCTATTAGCCTGTAGGCACCCTGCCGGATCCCACTCCATATTCCTTTCGCTCTATTCGCTATGAAAACCTATAATTGTCGCGGTCTCGCTTAGGATGGGAAAAGTGGTTCGTCTTGCTTAGCATTGTAGATCATGCGATGATACACACCGTCATCGTAGTGATGACGGCAATAACGACTTTGACCAGGCACGTTCGGCTCCATACCTTGATACGTTCTTTTTGCTCGGCATAGCCGCATGCTACAAAGTGACTCGACCCTAGAGCTCATGACAGAGCAACAATTTATTAAGAAGAATCTTGCTGTCATTCGAGCCTATCTCAAGAGTAAGTTTCCCGGTTGCGTGGTCACGGAAGAATCTCACCCGAGTATGTACCACGCCTTCACGGTTCGGCATGAGAAGCTACATCAAAGCTACAAGTTAAAGGTGGGTTGGTCACGACTTGCAGACCGTCGCCACACGCAAGAAAAAACTCGAACCGAGTTGGCTCATGTCGATGTGGCAAGTCGCATGATGCAGGCAGGGGACAACTGGTTTTACTGGTGAAGGGGGCGCCTTCCTTATCCTAGTATCCAGACGATATGATCTCACCTTGGTCGCTGGCGTGAAATAGCTGCCGGACAGCGCAAGTCATATCAGCCACTTATCCTGGAGTTGCCATATGAAAGCAACTTCACAAGCCGAACAAGGTGAATCACTTCGGTTAGAAAAAAACTGTCGATCATCCTTAGCCCCCAAAAGCTACTGCCAGCCGACATGCGTCATACTAGAGCCGCCCCATTCTTTCGCGAGGCATGGCGAACCTTGCTTGTATTCCCATCACCTCTCAAAAGGCATGGAGCTTCGCACGTCTGTGCGTAACTGCGAGGATGAGACGATGAGGCTCTCGCGCACGACTTGCTCGTAAATCTTCAGGTAGTCGCTCACCATCCGTTTCGCGGTGAAACGGCGATCAAATGACTCGCGGCAGGCACGACGATCGATTGCCCCCAATTTGGTCACCGAGGAGATCATTTCTTCGAGAGTCTCACTGATGAATCCAGTGACTCCGGATTCGATAATTTCAGGGATCGAGCCGCGGCGATATGCGAGCACCGGGGTGGCGCAAGCCAGCGCTTCGATCAGCACGATTCCAAATGGTTCCGGCCAATCGTACGGACACACCAGCGCAATCGCGTTACCGATGAACTCATCTTTTTCTTCATCTGTGATTTCACCCAGGAACTCGATCAAGGGATGGCACATCATGGGTTCGATCTCGGCACGGAAGTAGGCCTCATCGGCTGGATCGACCTTCGCCGCTATCTTGAGCGGAATCCCTACGCGTTTGGCGAGGGTGATGGCATGATCCGGGCGCTTTTCCGGTGAGATACGGCCGAGATAGGCTAGGTATTGGCCAGGCTCGTAATGTGGACGATAGAGGTCCGGCAAGCCGTGGTGTACGGTCCCTACCCAGTTCGACAAGGGAAGTGGGCGGCGCTGAGACTCTGAAATCGAGACCAACGGCATCTCGGCAAATTCATGAAAAACCGACACGAGCTCTGGTAGGTCCAGCCGTCCGTGCAAGGTCGTCACCACCGGCGTCCCACACCGTCGCGACATTGGAAACGCGAGGAAATCCAAGTGCGAATGGATCAGGTCGAATTCTTTCGCCATGGCTCCGAATGCCCGTTCTTGTAACAATACCTGTGGAGCATCACGATTGAAGATCCCGGTATTCAAACGGAGGGCCTGGGGGCAGATAGCTTCCAGCCGAGCACCGGTCACGGAGTCACCGCTGGCGAACAACGTCACATCATGTCCCTGACGCACCAGTTCCTCTGTAATATAAGAAACAATCCGTTCGGTTCCTCCGTAGCGCTGCGGCGGCACACTTTCCCACAACGGTGCAATCTGAGCGATCTTCATGTTTTCTCCTGTTTAGCAAATCGTGATGAGTGTCAAAGCTGGTTGAAAGAGGGAGTTTGACGCTCGGTGATAAAAAATGGGTCTCTACGGCAGCGATAGATCCTATTCCCGCAGGAACCACGTATAAGAGCGATGCAGGAGGCGTTCCACTTCCAAGGCTGAGAAAGGGG
>JAOUHJ010000043.1 GCA_029865225.1 Nitrospira sp. | reverse complement strand
TGAAAGAGGGAGTTTGACGCTCGGTGATAAAAAATGGGTCTCTACGGCAGCGATAGATCCTATTCCCGCAGGAACCACGTATAAGAGCGATGCAGGAGGCGTTCCACTTCCAAGGCTGAGAAAGGGGTAGCCTGTAAACAAAGCCGACCTTTGATTGAGATATCTGAGAACTTCTTCGACTAAACGAGGGGAATTGGAGAAACGATCTGGGAAATCCGCGGAGGGAGAGTGGTGGAAATCACCTCTGTCATACCTTGGAAAAATGCCTCACTTGAAAAAAGTGAGGCCAGATAGGCCTCACTTTTGGACAATGACCTGAATGGGCCTAAGAGCCAATCCATTTAAGTGAACTGACTGGCTCGACTTGATTCGCTCCACCTGTTGCATTTGTCTTCAGCATGTTTCTGCGAGGTGATCCATAGTTGCCTGCCAGGCTCTGTGATTCGCACAAGCAGCATATAGGTTTCTTCATACGGGTTGAAAAATCGCCGATACGCTCTTTCAACTTCAATGATCTCGATAGTATGATCTGTAAAAATTAGTAATGTCTCGAGGGATCAATCTGGACTGTGAACCTACGAGATTCTTAGCTGTGCGAACAGCATGTACTTGTCCGTAGTCCTTGCAGTCTTAATTGTGTTGATAACCGCTTGTAGCGGAGAAGGGGATAGTCCTTCCTAGGGCGTATCCTCTCCACCACCAGGGGAAGCTCCTCCGCCTCCTGCTCCGATCCCAAATGGGATCGCGCGGGAAAATGAACGCACCGGTACCACAGGGTGGAAACTCATCTTTCTGGCCACGAATCGGGAAATAGAGGGCTACGCGTCAGCCACCAGTGTGAACCATGGAGACCGAATCAGTTTGTACGTGAACACGATCGCGCCAACTTACACGATCGAAGTGTTTCGGATGGGGTGGTATGGGGGATTAGGCGGAAGACGAGTCATGGACCCGAGTCAAGTCGATGGCATTGCAGGCAATCAGCCTCCGGGGACAGAAATATTGTGCACATCATTCGCTACGGAAATACCAAATTCCCGTAATCAAAAGAACGAAAGTGCAATCTCTCATATGACGCGGTATACCTGGCCAAGCGGCGCACAGGTATTTGCGACCGGGACGATGCAATGGAGTTGGGGACTCGATGATTACAACGTGCCGCAACTCCGCTCCTCTCGCCTCAATCCTGCCGCAATCCAGATCACGAAGAATGTGTTGAGCCGATTATAGAGAGGGATTGTTAAGCCATCGTCATCCTTGGGGAGCTTCCAAGGCAAGCTGGTGAGAACGATGTGATAAGATCAGCTAGGCCAGGTACCACCAGTCGCGGGAGGAAGAAGCTGTGTTGCGGACTCTGTCAGGAGGTGGCCGGTTCCTACCATGGCGGTTCCGCAGTTCTGGTGAATCTTCCAGAGCTGGTCATCTAAACCGATAAAGAACCGGGCTGCCTGATTTCTCAGGCAGTTGCCGAGTTTCTACCTTTTACCACTCTTAGTGAGTTTTTACTGACCAGGACGAACGTAGAGCGCCTCGTCTGCCCAGGCTTTTTTGAGCTGTGCGGCATGCATCGCTTCGTCATGTGACACTGGTGCTGTGCAGTACGCTTCGCCACGACAAATTACATAGGGCCGGTTAGTGCAGCCCAAAAGTCCGGCACCCAAAACCAACAAACAGCCTACCGAGAAGAGCCTCATACCTCACCTCCATTTGTGGGGAGTTCGTGTCAATGCCCAACAAGGGCATAAGCTAGCTCGCAGCCCCTGTTGCGCACCATCCTACATTGGAGGAAAGCTCCCCAACCTACCAGGCAGGGCCACTCACATACAGGTGCGCGAAAATCAGTTCAGCAAGCAAGAGCCACGGTCGGTTGGCGTGAAGTCGATTTTATCTCGCCAACACTCCCTGCATTCCTTAGCTTGACTTTGCAGTATTGGTGGTGTAACCATTGGTTACTATGATAGCTCGTGAGGACATTGCCCTTGGCGTTTATCTCAGACAAACGACTGGCGATCATAGAGACATGATTGCCGTGGTTCACCGAGTTGGCATCAGCCTGTCCGGCGAATGGTTCTTCCAGTTACGGTACTTGGGACAGCCGGTAGGAGCGCGGAGGAGAGCCATTTCAGAGTGGAGCTTGAATCTTCGAGAGAAAGATCTGGCTTCCTTCGAACTGATCGGCACGTGGCTCTCAGCGCAAGCCCTGCTGGCCGCCGGGCCGTCTTCTCACAAGCAGAAGAAACAGCTCAAGGTTCCGGTGTGGATGAGTGCAGCAGGACGTCCGAATCAGCTGCGATTATTTGAAGACTGCTAGTTCTCGTTCGGTAGCTGCTGATTCGATGACTTTTGTGGAGAGACTAACAAGAGTGCGAAGCTACTCCCGACGAAGTGCTAGGAGGAACCCTGTGGCCATTATGAGCACGCCAACGATCACGAAAAAGGAGGCTGTGTCCGGCAGATTGGCTTCTTGTGGAGGCGACCAGTCGATAAAAAGGCCGAGCGCGATCAGGATGGCGCCCAGGACCTGAAGCACCTTGCAACGTAACGAGATCTTCCACTCTGTCTTGTGAGCCTCCTCCCTCTGTTTATTCAACATAGCCAATATGATCCGATCCACCATAAGCATGGTGGATAAAGCTGGATCTGGTCAAGGTGAATGTGTAGAACGAAGAGCGGTCGCATTCTATAGGAGGATACGATACATGTTCGTGATGCAGCACGGTGCATAACCGCTGACCATCTTGGTAGAATCCCATCGAATTGTCTGCTCATGAGTATTGATCCCTGAACATTGTGCGTGGGTGGGGAATAGTCTCTCCCACAGGAAAGGAGGAAACCTTGCTATGAGCCGTCTCGCACGACACATGCTATGCGGTTTATTCCTTGTCATTCTCCCGTTCGTCGGTCTTCCTGATCCGGCTTGTCCATCGACATCAGCCCCCATTCAGGGGGTCGTGGTGACGGTTACGACTGGTATTCCTGGAACAATGGTCATTCGGGATGACAGAGGTGGGCTCCACATTCTGAAACTTACACAACAGACGCAATTGGGGGCCCAGTTTAAGTCGGGAGACAAGGTGGTAGCCTTTACGAGTCCGTATGGGGTGAGCGCCGTCCAGCTTCAGACGGGAACTCCATAATCGGCTCTCTGTCCTCCCGCGCCTTCCCACCCATTGATGCGGAGGGCTCTCGCTCCGTCGACACACTACTACTCCTATATCCGATTATCCGAGCGAAGCGGTGCAATCCAATGCGCCAAGGTCTTTTCTGGGACGCCATTCCTGGTGTCCAGCGTCGAATGATCCATAACAGCAGCTTGGGAAGATAGTTGCCTCTGGGCGACATGTGAGCCAGGTGAGGCTGGTCGGTGGCGATCGCTTGGTAGAGCAGAAACATGGTTGTCTGAAGTTACTCGAAGGGCGTATGTTGATGCGGTGATGACGATCAAAATTACATTGAGGAGTTCATGGGCATCCTAACAAGAGCCTGGAACTGGTTCTGGGGACAAACCGTCTTCAACAAGATTGTGATCGTCGGCCTGTTCGCTGCCTTTGTGCCCTTCGTGCTCCCCACAGTCGTCGCCTGGTTTAGACCGACGATGATTAAGGTTGGGGTTGCCTTTTACACCTATGAGCGAGCCGCGCAACCGCAAGGGATGAATACGCTCTATTTCTTTGAAAAACGCAATCTGGTGTCCAGCTGCAGCATTCATCGTACCGAAGAATCCGTCCTCAGCGGGCGCGCCACCGCGCCCGCTTCACAGGCCTGGGTGGTAATCAAGCTGTTGCTGGAGAATACGTCCGATCGAGCCATTACCGATCTTCGAGTGGGAGTTCGGTCTCCCGCCATCAATCCGGCGACGAAGGTCTCGACAGCTCCGAATTTGGGAGCAGTGGGAAATAGAGAGGCACCGCTGGGTGCGAGACCGCTCTATGTGATCTCGATGGAGACTCTTCCGGCCGAGAGTTCTGTGGTGATCAGCCTAAAAACTCCTATCGACGACAACATGCGCGATTTCATCTATGACAAGAAGCGCACGGTTACGATTCAAGTTCCTTATGTCTCGGCCAATCAATTCAGGGAGTACCCGCCGATTGTTTCGCGAACGAACGCGACCAAGATTCTGAACCGCGAAGGAGTATTACGAACCGATGACGATGTGTCCAGCGAGGAGCAGATCCAGGTGACCTTGTTGTCTCCCGACGATCCGGATGTGAAGGATGGCGAAACCACCTATCAACTCCTTCCAAAGGCGAAGGCTTGTTCGGAGGCAGAAGCGGGTGTGTGGTGATCGTTGGCCATGGATCGACTAAGCCTCCTTCGAGAACAGCCTAACCGACCCTTCATAAATCAGATGGCGGCTTGCTCTGAGTAGGAAGACTTCCTGCGGCGGATTGTCCAGCGAGCCACCCCGTGGACCAAGCCCATTGAAAATTGAATCCTCCGATACGGCCGTCACAATCGAGCATTTCCCCGGTGAGATAAAGTCCTGGAACCACCTTTGATTCCATCGTGCGATAGTTGATCTCATCCAGCGGTACACCACCCGCGGTGACTTCAGCGAAATTCCATCCCCGGTCTCGCACAACGGGAAATCGGAATCTGGTCAATGCATCGAGTAATCGATTGCGGTCAATGCGTGAGACTTGAGCCATGGATTGCTGTGGGTCACAGGAACAATACAAACAGAGAGAACGTGCAAATCGTTCCGGGATCAACAGCGCCAGGTTTCTGGTTAGGGAACGTTTTGGGTGTTCGGCGACTTGAGTAAGGAACCAAGCCTTCACGTCGTCGTGTGTGCGACCTGGTACGAAGTTGGCACAGAGGTCCACGCGCACACCGTGGTGTGTCGCCATGGTCCAGAAACGGCTGGCGTCCAAGACGACGGGACCGCTGATTCCAAAATGGGTCCAGAGCAGACTGCCTGCGCGGCGATCAACTTCCCGACCCTCAACTATTGTGACCAATTCCACCTCCTGCGAGAGACCTGAGAGTGCTGCATGAAACATGGAATGTTCCAATACGAGAGGGACTAACGCCGGCACAGTCGAGGTCACGCGATGGCCAAGATTGCGAGCTAGCTGATATCCGAATCCATCGCTCCCGGTTCTCGGGAGGGAGCGACCGCCGGTGGCGAGAATGAGGCGGGCGGTGCGCATAGAGCCGTGGGAGTGATCGATGCGGAATTCTGAACCCGATCGAGAGATGTGGCTCACTCGATGGTCGGGGCATATCGTGATTCCGGTGCCTTGTGCGCGATTGAGTAAAGCATCGAGGACAGTTCTGGCACGATCGGTGGTGGGAAACAGCTTTCCCGTTGGTTCGTGTTTCAGGTCGACTCCCAAGGAAGCAAACCACCTGATTGTCTGTTGAACCGAAAACGTCGCGAGCACATTTCGGATGATGTTACGATTCCCGAAGAAATCATTCGGCGTGACGGCGTCGTGTGTGACGTTGCAACGGCCGCCACCGGATACAAGAATCTTAGCTCCTAAGCGTTTCGCTCCATCCAGTAACACAACGCGTCCGGGTAACGTCGCCTTGGTATCTGCCGCAGCGATAGCAGCGGTCAGTCCTGCTGCTCCGGCTCCCACAACGGCGACCGATACAGAGTCTTCAATCATTCCCTATTCCGCTTTTCGAACAAACGTGTCGGCTATTGTCGCACGCTATTTTCAATAATTCAGGATGCACTGCGGTACGGGTACCTTGCTAGCGGGAGAATCCTTGCTCGTATGGCTTCACTCTCGTGACCAGGCCGAACTGGTTGTCTCGTCATGGTCCATGCCGGTTGCGATGAGACGTTGGCCACAGGCTGTAGCCATCATAGGATGCAGAAGCTGCTAGATTTTGTATCGCGCGGATGGGATGAAGAACGCCGGAAAGAACATTAGTGAGTTTTAACTGACCGTTAACGCGAGGTTAATGTCACAGTGTTACATCATGACCATCGTTGATCTCAGTAGGAGGAGCGCTATGACCTGTCGAAAATGCAAAGGCTTGATGATCCAAGAACGCCAACCGGCTGTATCGTCCAGTGCTGTCGTCCTTCGTTGTCTCAACTGCGGGCTGATTATCGATCCCTTGATCGAACTGAATCGCAGTAATCACATCCGGGCCAAGGCAGCGTAAGAACGGCCAGCGTGCTGCCGCGATCCGAGGTATCGGATTGTTCTCTTCGGATGCAGTGGACGTCGCGTGTGCGGTCAGACCGAAAACTCTGCCCACAAAAAAGTATGGTCCGAAGGCTCTTTCGCTCGCCGCGGCTCGACGTCCACATCCGCCTGAACGCACTTCTCCGCAAGGGGTGCCGTCGCCATTATGTGGTCGATGCGCCAACCTTTGTTGGCGGCCAGTGAGCTTGGGGCGCGGTAATCCCAAAACGTATATTGCTGACGCGTTGGGTAGAGCCTCACGAAAACATCCTGGAAGCCCCAGGCCACCGTCTGTTGATAGGCTTTCCGGGCTGCTTCATGGTAGCAGACGTGCTTGAGATGTTTCTCCGGGCTATGGACGTCCATCGGTCGCGGGGCGACATTCATATCGCCGCACCAAATGGCTGGAGCTTGCGGAGAAAGATGAGTGTCAAAATAGCCGCGTAACCGTTCGTACCAAGCGAGTTTGTAGGTGTATTTGGGAGAATCAATCTCGAAGCCCTGCGGGACATAGGTATTAATGATCGGAATTCCGTTGATGACGACTCGGAGCAGGCGAGAGTCATCCGGGTCTCCTCCATCGTCGAATCCGTACGAGACGGCTTCCGGTTTTTTTCTGCTGAGAATCGCCACTCCGTTATAGGATTTCATCCCTCGAAAGGTTGTTTCGTATCCACTGGGAGCCAGGGCGAGCAATGGAAACTCGCTATCCTGGACTTTAGTTTCTTGAAGGCACAGGACATCCGGCTTGTGCCGATCGAGCCATTCGAGCACGATAGGCAGGCGCTTACGCAATGAATTGACGTTGAAGGTGGCAATTTTCATCTGCACGTCGCTCAAGCGATGTCGCGCATCCTATCAAAAGGGGTCTCAGGCAACAAGTTGGATCGTATGAATAGGGGTGGAGCAATTAACCGGTCGATATGATGAGACCTGGAATCTTCAAGGAATGGACGGCGCTGCGAATGACGTCGATGACTTGAGGCCTGGTAAACCCGCGCCGCCATGCGAGCCCGATTCGACGACCGGGTACCGGGTCCGCGATTTTGATCGCGATCAATCGATTATTCTGGTATTTGGATGTCAGCGCGCTACAGGGCATGACGGTAATCCCAAGCCCGGAGACGACCATCTGTCGGATGGTTTCCAGGGAGTTCCCCTGCCAACCTTCTGTATCCGAGCGACTCAGCTCGGGGCAGGTCTGAAGTACTTGTTGACGGAAACAATGTCCGGCATGTGGAAGGAGGACCTTCTGGGATGCTAATTGGCTGGAATCGATTACCTTCTTCTTGTGCCACGGGTGTCCGGTGGGAACTAGAATCTGAAAGGGTTCATCGTATAAGGCGGTGGTGAGAATTCCAGGCTCGTCGAAGGGAAGCGCAATCACGATCACATCAAGCTTCCCATTCTTCAACATCCCGAGCAGATTCTGTGTGAGATTTTCCTCCAGTTCCAGCGGCATCTTCGGTGCCCGCGCGTTCAGCAGCGGAACCAAATCTGGAAGGATGTAGGGCCCCACGGTGGCGATGACGCCGAGCCGCAGAAGTCCATTCAATTGATCTTTCCCTTGAGCAGCCAGGAGTTTGACTCGTTCCGCTTCTTCCAGCACGCGCTGTGCCTGGTGGACGATTTGCTCCCCAAGCGAGGTCAGTTCAATCCGCTTCTGGCGCCGTTCAAAAATCCTTGCCTGTAACTCATCTTCCAGCTTCTTGATCGCAAGGCTCAACGCCGGTTGAGTCACAAAGGCTTTTTCTGCAGCACGACCGAAGTGCCGTTCCTGCGCCACTGCGACAATGTATTGCAATTCGGTCAGCGTCACTGGCGACCATCCCTGCTTATAAATCATGATAATCAGTACATTTAGAATTATCAATTGGACTTATGACTAAGTGTTGGTTATTCTGTTCGCAGGGACCAAAACAAGCGTGACCGATCAGCACATCCACGGAAAGGGTCTCAAAGGTCGTGAGATATGGGCACGTATAGGCGGTCGAACGCCGGTGGATTGAGTCGGTAGTCCATGTCGTGTTATGACAAGCACGTATTGCCCCTAAGAAAAGGACCAGACACGGAGAAGAGTGACGCAACGGCTAATTGGGGCTAGTCACGGATCCCATACTATAAGCCTGAAGAAGGGAGGATGTGATGAGACGAGCAAAGTTGGGCAAGGTCATACTGACCGGGGTGTTCATATTGGGAACGGCTGCCGCGATACCTGCGGGTGCGGGGGAGCCACTTCAGTTGCCCACGCTACAAGGACTGGAAGATCCCAATACATTTGTGCCGGAAGACAATCCCCTTACGAAGGAGAAGGTGGAGTTGGGGCGGATGCTCTTCTTCGACAAACGGTTGTCAAAGAACAATACTATCGCCTGTGCCAATTGTCACATGGCGAAGAAGGGCTTTGCAGACGGGATGCCGGTCTCGACCGGTATCAACGGTCTCAAGGGTGGACGTAGCGCGCCGGTGTCGTTCAATCGTGTCTACAGCAAGGCACAGTTCTGGGATGGCCGGGCCGCCACGCTTGAGGATCAGTCGATCGGGCCGTTCATCAACCCGGTCGAACACGGGTTTGCCAACCATGATCAAATGGTGGCAAAAATGAAAAAGATCACGGGCTACCGGAAGTTGTTTAAGGATGTGTTCGGTCGTGATATCGAGATCAGCGATGTCGGCCGTGCGATCGCCAGCTTTCAGCGGACCGTCCTGTCCGGGAACAGCGCCGTCGACAAATTTGATATCGGCGGGGATGAAAAGGCTCTGAGTGATTCAGCAAAACGTGGCCTGGAGCTCTTCCGTGGCAAAGCTCGCTGTACGCGGTGTCACTCTGGCTTTAACTTTACCGACGAGAAGTTCCATAACTTGGGAATCGGGTGGGACACGAACACCGTGGATCTTGGTCGGTACATGGAGACCAAAAATGCTGAGGATATCGGTGCCTTCAAGACTCCAACGCTGAGGGAAATCGCCCGCACCGCGCCGTACATGCACGACGGACGCTTCAAGACCCTTGCGGAAGTCGTGGATTTCTACAATAAAGGTGGAGTCAAGAATCCACACCAAGATAATACGATTATTCCTTTGGAACTGACGGACGAGGAAAAGTATGATCTTGTGGCCATGCTCAAATCGCTCAACGGCGAAGGCTGGCAACATGTCTCGGCGCCGAAGTCGTTCCCCAAGTAATTCAATCTTATAGAGTGTGAACTAAAACAAGGGCCTTCCTCGACCGATGGTCGAGGAAGGCCCTTTTCATTGCTCAGCTCGGCAGAGTTGGAGGGGCGGAGTGTGAGAGGTAGCGACGCAGAATGGCTTGTTCGATGCGCGAGCGACCTCGGTCTGGAGCGGGGAATCGAAGGACGAGATGCATCTTGCCGGATTCCGGCAATTGAATCGTGATGCGTGGTTCCGGCGAGGGGGCTTCCAGGAGATTGGCTTGCTCGAGGAGCTTCATCTGCCGAACCGCTTCCTCCATGAATGGTGCACATTCGTGCTTGGCCGCCTCCAGGAGAGCCCGTTCCGCCCGTTGCCAATCTTCCTCGCTCTTGATTGGAACGGTCACCGTGTAAAGCCCGTATTCTTGCTGGGGATTCTCTTTGATCAGTGGGTTGGTGAACAGCAAACTGTTGGGGAAAACGGTCACTCGCCCCGTGTATAGGTGAGCGGATTGCCCGGGGCCTATCTCCAGTAACTTGGTTGCAAAGACGTCATAGTCCAACACCACGCCGCGGTGACCCGCGATTTGAATCCGATCACCGACGGTGTAGACCTTCCCACCAATGCGAAGTGCGGCGCCGCTCCAACATAGTATCAGCTCCTTGGTTGCCAAGACTAACGCGGCAGCCAGCGCGACGATCGAGACCGCAAAGGCCTGGAGTTCGTGCGCCCATATAATCACCAGTCCGAGGAGAAAGGCGAAGACCACGGAATTTCTGGTCGTGACGACCCAACGGCGTTTCGATTCCATCGAAAGCGCGGGATTCTTGGCCAACCACCGTACGATAAGCGTTCTGGCGATGAGGAGGACCAGCAAGAGGAGGAGCGACTTCAACCCGTCGAAAGCCACGGCACTGTCGATTGAGAACCATTGGTCTAGGGCCACTGTCGTCCTCTACTTGGAGGTCAGTGTCTCGCGAGTACCCGGCACGCATTCCTCTCGTTTCCATTGCTTGAGGACCTTCTCTTCGGAGAACGTCAAAAGATATCGGTAGCAGTATAAGGTTGGTTTGGCCCCCCCCTCTGCTCCTCTGCCCATCAAGCTTGTGACCGAATTAGAGGCATCCGCGACGAAGGTGGGATTCCAGGGGGTCAGTTCTTGTTCGCTGAGGGCAAACCGATAGGTCCAGAGGCTGTCTCCTCCGAGGGCTGGGGTCTTGGCCGTATGGGGTGGACCTAATCGCTCACGAACGTCCTCCTGCGTCAGTCGGCCGACCCCTTTCTTGAGATACGTGTCTTGCCAGGGTCCTCCACAGCCGGTGACGCCGATCGTCAGGGCGAGAAACAGAACACCCGCTATAATGGGAAGTGATCGGTTGATAACGTACGAACTCAAGGCCAGCATGCTGAGGCATACGCTACACCGGACGACCGGTAAGTGCAACTCCGAGCGCCCTTTGGAGCAATCCCTCTCGTGCTCCACACGACGACGCGACGAAGGCTGGGATGGGCATCGGAGGTTGGTGGATTTAGCCAAACATTTTAGGTACCTTACTTCAAGGGGCGAAGCTATGGTTGCTCGACGAATCCTCGGCGTATTGCTGGCATGTTTTTGTACCTTGTCTCCTCTGGCCGGTTTCACATCGGCCACTGAAAGCCGAACGGGGAAACCTGAATCGTTCCCCCCGACCTCGCTGAAGCCCGGCACATCCTCCAGCTCAGCGAAACCTCCGGGTCCCGATGGTGATAACAGGGCGAACGATAAGATTAAACCGGTGACGAACGCGACTGCCCAGACGGCCCACACCGAATCGGCTGTCCGTGACTATGTCGGAAAAGATGGCGCGCCGATGGTGTTGGTGCCGGCTGGTAATTTCATCATGGGTAGCGACAAGGGCGACGAGGACGAAGCGCCCGTGCATCGTGTCCATATCAACGCATTCTACATCGACAAGTTCGAAGTCACGAACGCACGATTTGCCAAGTATGTCGAGGCCATTCAGAGTGAGCCTCCCTGGGGATTTACGGATAAGGAAACGCCGGTGATCCATGCCGATCGCCCGGTGCGATGGGTGAACTGGATGGATGCGATGGGGTACTGTTTGTGGGTCGGCAAGCGGCTTCCCACCGAGGCGGAATGGGAAAAGGCGGCGCGTGGGACAGACGAGCGGATGTATCCGTGGGGCAATGATCCCCCAACACCGGTCCATGCCGTTTATGGGTTGAAGGAAGGTGACAGTGAGACAGTGTCGGCCATCGGGAATCATCATATGGGAGAGAGTCCTTACGGCGCAGAGGATCTGGCCGGCAATCTGTATGAGTGGGTGATGGATTGGTACGCCGAAGACTTTTATTCGAGCTTTATCAATAAGCCTGCGGTCAACCCACGTGGACCAACCGAAGGGACGGCAAAGGTTCAGCGCGGAGGATCGTATATCAACACACCGTATCGGCTGCGGTCTTCATTTCGCACAAAAGCCGATCCGACCGAGCAGGATCATAATGTCGGTTTCCGGTGCGCGCAAGACGCTGCGAAACAACCGTAGCAATAAGGCCGTCGCTCGTACCCCGTATTTGCTCGAATTTCCACGGAAGGTGGAGGCATCGCCCGCAGACATTTTTCATGCGCTGACCAGGGGGTATCTGTGAAACGATATCGTGTAAAACCGGGCGTGAAACTATCTCTGGCACAGTACGATCCGGACGACACTGGCGAGCATAAGAAGAACAGGCAGGGGAAAGAGCAGGTCAAAACGGAAACAGCGAAGCTTATTGGGCGACTTGACGGTCTTCAGGAACGCCTCTATGCCAATGCGACACGGTCGCTTCTGATCGTGTTGCAAGGAATGGATACCAGCGGAAAAGATGGGACGATCAAGGGTGTCATGTCGGGTGTCAACCCGCAGGGGTGTAAAGTCGTGGCCTTCAAAGTTCCCTCAAAAGATGAACTGGCCCATGATTTTCTGTGGCGCGTTCATCGTGAAGTGCCCGCCAAGGGATACATCGGAATTTTCAACCGCTCGCACTATGAGGATGTTCTCATTACACGAGTCCACGGGTGGGTGTCCGATAAAACGGCGAAACGGCGCTTTAACCAAATTAAGGAGTTCGAAGAGTTGCTGACCGAAAACGGGACGGCCATTCTCAAGTTCTTTCTCCATATTTCCAAGGACGAGCAGAAGGATCGATTGCAAGCCCGTATTGCCGATCCGGAAAAGCGCTGGAAATGGAGTTCCGGAGATCTGGAGGAACGCAAGTTGTGGGACGAGTATCTCAAAGCGTTTGAGGATGTCATCTCCGCGACGAGCACCGACTGTGCGCCCTGGTACATCGTGCCTGCCAACCGCAAGTGGTACCGCAACCTGGTCGTTGCCGATCGTGTCGTCGATGCCTTGGAAAATATGAAACTTAAGACACCATCTGCTCCGGAAGGTGTGGATTTCGCCAAGCTGAAGATCGTCTAGTGTCTGATGAGCGCCGCGCTCCTCCTTCCCTGTACGGAACGTTCTCATGTACTGGACCGTGGTAACATGGTGTTGTCGTCTGTTGATCGGGGGAGTGCTTTTGGCTTCAGCACTCGGGAAATCCCTTGATATGCCAGGCTTTGTCGATGTGCTGGTCACCTATCGACTCTTTCCAGACTGGTTACTATGGTCGTTGGCGATCGGGATCACCGGAATCGAGTGGGTGCTGGCCGTGTGGATTCTTGTCGGCTGGCAACTGTCGACTGGGGCCCTCATCGCGTTGAGCCTCAACGGGCTCTATGCAATCGGGCTCGTCGTCACGCTGTTCCGTGGGATCGATCTTCAGAACTGCGGCTGCTACGGCGTGTTTTTCCCGCAACCGCTGCGCTGGTATTCCCCGCTTGAAGATCTTGCCTTAGTTGGAATCTGCTCGGTGTTACGAGTCGGGGCAAAAAGATCCGGTCAGCCCCTTGACAAGAAATTACAATGAGCGTAGTGAAGAAAGTGCGGCCCATTCTATCAATCGAAGTTCGAGAGATCGGGTAGACCGCGCGGCTATCATCCAGGTCTCTCGATGACTTCTTGACGAGAGGAGGGTGGAGATGGACGACACGACGCCACCTGGCCCATCAGGCCCACCGATACTCGGGTGGGTTTCTCGTTGGTCACGCTGACCGGTTCTTCGCTGGCAGTGCCACATCGGCACGGACGGTCCTTTTCAAGAGGGCGAAAGCCGTTTATGCGGAGAGAGTTTCGGGAGCGTGAGGAACACAGGTACCTGGGATTGACGAGGTCTCCCTCAGCTGGAAACCAGACATCATCAGTATCGCGTGGGTCTTCTGGGCCGCGACAACCGAGATCATCCTAAGGCGTCCCAAGCGCCGAACACGGGCGACCTCCCACCATAGTGCAAGGTCGCCCGTGCTTATATTGAGTCCCCTTCCACCTTCATATGTGACCACTGCACATATTCCTGCTGTGTGGTCTATTAAACACGGTCTGGAAAGTCGGAGATGATGCCGTCCACGCCGAGCATCTTCATCCTTTTGATGGCAACCGGGTTGTCTACAGTGTAGACGAACACCATCAAGCCTGCCTCGTGGAGGCTACACAGGAGGGGTTTGGTTACTGCATCGATACGGACACCGACATGGGTTGCCTGCAGGTTGAGGGCTGTGGCACTGGGATTCTCAGGGAGCCGTTTGAACAACGCCAAGGTCAGAGCCTGCGGATCAATCCTTCGCACGTGTTGAAGCTCTTCGTGGAGGAACGATGCGTAGATCACATGGCCGTTGAAGCCGCTGCCACGGACCGTTGCACAGACATCATACGCCAGGCCTGGCACTTTAAATTCCAGAATCAACCCGATTCTGCCGCTGGCCATGGTGAGCGCCTCTTCGAGCGTGGGCACCTTTTGTCCGTTACCAGCGGCCAACTGCTGGGTGTCCTCCAGCGTGAGGTCGGCAATGGGTCCCTGGCCGTTGGTCGTGCGGTTGACTCGTTCATCATGCAGGAGCACGAGCGCTTCATCAGCGGTCCTCCGGACATCGACTTCCGTGAAGTGACAGCGAAGTGTGATGGCATGTTCGATCGAGGCGAGCGTGTTTTCAGGCTGGTAGCCGCAGGTTCCTCGGTGCCCGATGCGAAGGACCCCACGCTGGGGGCTTTCTTTTGCCATGGCGCTGTCCTACCATATCACCAATGGCCGAAAGAAAATCGAAAAAACCACCATTACCCAAAGGAGCGAGGCGACGGCGAAAACCGACCGGGACCTCGATAGGCTTGGCAGCCGGTGAACTCCAAGCCGCTGCGCCGTCTGGGGTTGTGGCTGAGCTGCATCAGGCCATCGAACAGGATGATGGGAATGTCTTGTCGATGTACCGTGAACCCTACGGTGGCCACTGGGTTGCGCTAGCTGCCTTGCCGATCGAATTGGTCGAGCCGACCCCCTATCAACGAAATATCTCCGACACGCATGTCAGAAAGTTGGAAGGGGTCATCGGAAAGATCGGTCGGTTTCTCGATCCCATCATTGCGGTGCGGATCGTGAAACCCGACCATGCAGCGAAGTATTGGACCCCAAACGGGAATCATCGCCTCTCTGCCATGCGAACGCTCGGGGCGAAGAGCATCATCGCCATCGTGGTTCCTGAACCGGCGGCTGCCTATCAGATCCTTGCGCTCAATACGGAAAAGGCCCATAACCTCCGTGAGAAAGCGTTAGAAGTCATCCGCATGTATCGAGAGCTGACCCAACTCGATCAGGCGACAGAAGATACCTATGCCCTAGAGTTTGAGGAACCGGCGCTGATCACGTTGGGCCTCTGCTACGAAGAACGGCCTCGGTTCAGCGGTGGGGCCTACCATCCGGTGCTGAAGCGGGTGGATGAATTTCTGCGGAAACCGTTGCATGCGACTTTGAGCATTCGTCAGCAGCGGGCTAAGACCGTCCTGGAATTGGATGATCTCATCGTTAAACAAGTTGAAGCCCTCAAGGCCAAAGGGCTGACCAGTCCCTATCTGAAAAGCTTCGTCGTGGCTCGTGTGAATCCCATTCGGTTCCGCCCTAAAGATGCTCCGCTGTTGTCGTTTGATGAGGCGCTTGATCGAATGACACAGGCTGCGACCAAGTTCAATCCGGATAAAGTCAAACTGGATGACCTGGCGAAATCTGGAGGGATGCCGGACGACTCCGAATAGCCTACCTTACGCCTTCGCCTTGTTTCTCGACCGAATGCCCCTTTACAATGATTCGTTAGTTTTGCCTGAAGGAGGACTTTATGGGTCTTGCTGATAATAAATGTGTTCCCTGTCGTGGAGGGGTTCCACCGGTGCCGAATGATCGAGCTCAAGCTTTGCTCAGAGAACTGGGTCGAGGCTGGTCGTTGAATGGCCAAGGACATCTCGAACGGTTGTTTACATTCCCGGATTTCGCTCAGGCGCTGGCCTATGTGAACAAGGTTGGTGCTATTGCGGAAACCGAAGGTCACCATCCCGACCTCTATCTCGCGTGGGGTAAGTGCAAGGTTGAAATTTGGACGCACAAGATCAATGGCCTGACAGAGAGCGACTTCTATCTCGCAGCGAAGGCTGATCGGGAATTTGAACCATTCCGAGCTGCGGCGAGTTGATTCCAGCCCTGCTCCAGATATGACCAGCCAAGGTGGTAGATGAGCGACCAGGCACACATCGCGCTCGTCAACATGTCGTTCAGCTATGCTAAGTATCCGTCGATCCAACTTGGCACCCTCTCATCACTCCTGAAATCGAACGGAATTCCCGTCGACTGCCATCACTTGAATGTCAGGTTTGCTCACCTCATCGGTGTTGAGCTACATGAGTCGATTTGCGAGAAACGCGCGCTCTTCGGTGAGTGGCTCTTTTCCTCTCTCCTGTTTCGCGACAATCCAAAGCGGGTGGAGTACCCGCAGATCTTCAAGCCGGTCTTTGAACAGATCTCTCAAGAAAACGGTAAGCCAATCGGCTATTTCGAAGAGATCGCTACCCGCATTGCTCCCCAGTTTTTGACCTGGGCGCTTCGGTCGATTGATTGGGGCCAGTACAAGCTTGTCGGGTTTACCTCGACGTTCGATCAGAATGTAGCCAGCCTGACGATGGCCAAGCTGATCAAGGATCTTTATCCAGACGTAACCATTGTTTTCGGCGGAGCGAACTACGACGGGGAGATGGGGCTGGAACATCTGAGGGCATTCTCCTTCATCGATTACGTCGTGATCGGCGAGGGGGAGCAGACTTTTCTCTCACTTGTTCGCCATGTTCTGAGTAACGGCACAGATCCCTTCCCCGATGGGGTGGGGCACCGGCAGGGCGACCAGATTCGGTTCACACCCAATCTAACACTCTTTTCAGACTTTGCTGAAACCGAGCCTCCCGATTACGACGACTACTATCAGCTGCTTGCTGAACTTGGTCAGACGGCGCAGGGGTTGGATCGCATTCTGTTGTACGAAGGCTCTCGCGGCTGTTGGTGGGGCGAAAAACATCACTGCACGTTTTGCGGGCTGAATGCACAGAGCATGAAGTTTCGAGCGAAGGCGCCCGAACAGGTATTGCAGGAGATTGCCACGCTCTCGCAGCGCTATGACGCCGTCCGGTTTCGATTGGTCGATAACATCATCGACATGGGCTATATCGAGAACCTGTTCGGCAAGCTGGCGGAGGACCATTGTGACCTGGATGTGTTCATCGAAACGAAGAGCAATTTGCAGAAGCGGCAGATCAAAACTTTAGCTGCTGGCGGGGTAAAGTGCATGCAGCCGGGGCTCGAGAGTCTAAGCCTGAATCAACTCAAGGCGATGGACAAGGGCGTCACGCCGATGCAGAACATCATCTGCCTCAAGTGGAGTCAGTACTACCATGTGATGGTGTCATGGAATATCTTGTTGGGGTTCCCAGGAGAGACGAACGAGGATTATCAGCGCCAGCTCGATCTGATCCCCTCTCTGCTCCATCTGCAGCCGCCGGAAGCAACCGGTAAATTCTGGCTCCAGCGCTTCAGCCCATATTTCACCAGGCCACACGAGTACGGCATCTGCATCACTGGTCCAGGCATGGCCTACGAGTATGTGTACGACGCACGGCAGGTGAACTTAAAGAAGATTGCCTATGATTTTGAGTACGAGCTCGACAACTGGCCAGTTGATGCACATCTGTATCAGGAACTCTTCTCTGCGATCGAGGGTTGGCAGCGGATGCATAGGTCCGGCGACAAGCCGTTTCTGTATTACTCCAAGGCCCCGAACTATGTGACGATATATGATGGGCGTAATCCAAATTTGTCGACTCGTCGGAGGTATGAAGGCGTGGCGGCGATGGTGATCGAGATCTGCAATGAAGCAGCAAAGAGTGCGGAGCAGATCCGAGCTGCAGTGGCAGGCCGAGTTGACTGCAGCGACGAAATTCTCTTTCCAATTCTCAATGACCTCGCGAGCCAACGAATTCTCTACGAAGAACGGGGGAAGTACTTCACGGTCGCGATTCCGGAAAATCCATACCTATAATTCTTGGCCTCGCTCCACCGCTACGGTCAGTTCTGGTTCAGACAAGGATCACCAGCGAGGGTTTTGAACTGCCTCCTACATCGACAGTTTCTCCGCCACGTTGCGCATCTGCACACCGTGTACAAGTGAGGCCCCACCGCGGATGGCACAGGCGACATGGACCGCTTCAGTCATTTCTTCGACGTTTGACCCCTTCTCCAACGACGCTTGCGTGTAGGCATCGATGCAGTAGGGACACTGCACGGTATGGGCGACGGCGAGGGCAATGAGCGCCTTTTCCCGCTCTGTGAGTGCGCCTTCGGCGAACACCGCGTCGTAGTAGCTCTTGAATTTTTCCCACAGGGCTTTGTTTCCCTTCCCGAGATCTGCAAACTTCCCCAAATCGTGCGAATGATAGTACGAGTCCATAGGAACCTCCTCGAATGATTGCGCATGAGATGGAATCGAACGGACCGATGGAGCAATCAGGCATTGCCGGGAGGCATCGGGTCGGCCTCCGTCAGGGCTTTGGAAAAGCGATGGCCGACGATGGTCGTGGCTTTTGACATGAGGTCTACCACCTCTTGCCATTCATTGGGGAGTAGGTCTTGCTTCAGTTGTGGGTGGATGGCCCATTGAGCTTCGACCTGCGTTCCTTTTCGGTTGACCAGCACGCGGAGTAATTCCACGTCCCAGGTCGAGTCGGGGGTGTTATCGCCGGAAAGACCGCCGTTTGCCTGCTCAGGTGGGGGAACTGCGCGTGCCATACATCGACCTCAGTGTGATTGTCCTGAGGAGCATACCGCATCCTCGCCGTGATTGTATATCGCGTGATCCTTAGGAGATGTGGAACCCTTCCTGTTTTATGTCTATGGAGGTGCTTGGTTCAAGACGGCCAACATCGCCTCATGGATGTGTCCGTTACTCGCCACCAGCTCCTGTTCATAGATAGACAGGTCCTTGCCACTAAAGTTGGTGAGCCGTCCTCCGGCCTCTCGTACGATCACTGCCCCCGCTGCCATATCCCATGGGTTGAGCCGCACTTCCCAGAACCCATCGAACCGTCCTGCCGCCACGTAGCAGAGATCCAGGGCAGCGGATCCTGTTCTTCTGAGCCCCTGTGCCTTCAGCGCAAAACTGCAGAAATGATCGAGGTTGTTGCGTGGCGTCTCTCTAATGTCATAGGCAAAACCTGTTACGAGGAGGCTGTTGTCGAGATCTGTGGTGTCTGAAACGCGGATACGCCGGCCGTTCAAATGGGCTCCCCTCTGGTCCATTGCGGTGAACAACTCATCCCGTGAAGGATCGTAGATTACCCCGAGAAGACACTTCTCCTGGTACTCGAGTCCGATCGACACGCAGTAGGCTGGGTATCTATGTGCGAAGTTGGTCGTTCCGTCCAATGGATCAATGATCCACAAATAGGGAGAAGGGGTTTCGTCGATACGGCCGCGCTCTTCGGCCAAGAAACGATGTGAAGGAAAACGGCTTCGAATATGGTCGATCACACATTGTTCAGCGGCACGGTCGGCGTCCGTTACCAGATTGATCGGATTCTTGTACTCGACGTGAAAACCGGCTGCGGTATAGTTGAGAAGGAGCGATCCGGCTGCTCGACCAGCAGTAACGGCAGTTTCTAGAAGCGTATCCGCGGAGAGCGGGTCAGAGGAAATTGGCACGTGAGATTCTACCATGTCCCGACTTGCAGCTCACACGAATTGTGCTAGTCTTATCGGGACAAGCCTTATGATCATGGATAAGAAAAGGATTACTTGCTCGCGAAGAAAATAACCTAGTAGACAATGTATTATTTAAATATAACATCTTGACAAAGATTACAAGCATTGCTATAAAGCAAGCATGCTTTGAAACTGGAGTGACCAAGAAGTTGTGGAAGAGTTAACGGACATACTTGTTGGGCTGGAACAGCGCATCAATGCCTACAAGAGCCGGTTCCAGGACTTAGAGAAAAAGCGTCGTCGATTAGATGACGAAATCGCTACTATCAAGAAATACCTTGAGCTTGCGGAGACCCTTTACCGCGTTGAGGCCGACAAGGCCAAGCTTGCCAGCCTGTCAAATCAAATCATTCCCGCTGATGACTCCAAAGGAATTCGCCCTCCACCGGTGATGGATGTCACCGATCAGTCCAGGGAAATTCTTCTTGGACGGAGTAAGTATGTTGGGAAAAGCGTCCCTCAAGCTGCGTATGAAATACTCCGGGAATCGAACCGAGCGATGCATGCTAAAGAGCTCGTGCAACGGTTGATTGAGGGCGGATTGCAAATCAAAGGCAAGACCCCGTTAACGTCGATTGCGACTTCGCTGAAGCGTGACAAGCGGTTCAGAAAGGTCGGCCCCAATACGTTCGAGGCCGTCGATGACATGTTGATCAAGGCTGTGTAGAGTTGGTCCTAACTTACAACGGCGAAGGGGGGTGAGACTCTTGGCAACAAAGAAAGCAGCAAAGAAGAAGAAGAAGTAATCACCACCATGATGTGATGCGCCGGGGGTATAGTTACTTGCCTCCGGCGCACCATCCATAACCTATCTTGGGTAAGACACTCCCTCCAGCTAGTTCAATAGAAGTCTAAAGGTTTTGCGAAGTTAGACGAGCCACGTCTTGTAATCAATTGAGGACCACGCCTGTAAAGACGTAGGAATCTCCTCCTGAATCCCCTGAAGTGAAACGGCTGTGAATTAGGAAGCAGCCTGAAGTTCCACAGCCGGCTGGAAACGGGACCGGTGCGAAATCGGCCGTGTTCCCTCGGCTATTGGGTCGGCATTCAACAGCACCCATTTCTCCGGCTGCTTCAGGATTTGTTGGACGAGACGTGTATGGAGTGCATGTCCCGAGCGGTCTGCCATGATATGGCCGATAAAGGACATCCCAAGGAGAGAGAAGTCACCGATCAGATCAAGAATTTTGTGACGGACAAACTCGTCGTTAAATCGGAGACCAGAGTCATTCACGATGCCGTCTCCTGACAAGACGACCGTATTATCGAGTGTTCCACCTTTCCCAAGTCCACGAGCCCACAAGGCTTGAACTTCCTGCAGAAACCCGAAGGTTCTGGCTTCAGCAATCTCGCTCTCAAACGCACCAACAGAGCAGTCATACTCGTACGTCTGAGTCTTGATCAGGGGATGTTCATAGTGAATTGAATAGGTAATGCGTGGGGTTGGGGATGGTTCGATCCTCACCCGCTTGGATCCATCGGTCACTTCAATGGGAGACATAATCTTGAGAAAGGGTTGTTTCCGATCTTGTGGAGCGATTCCCGCAGCCTGAACCAAGCGGACAAACGGCGCCGCACTTCCATCCATGACCGGGACTTCACTGGCCGTGACATCAATGAAAACGTTGTCCACGTGGAGTCCTGCCAGCGCCGCCAGCAAATGCTCGATGGTTTGGACCTGGAAGCCTCCACCACTGATTGCGGTGCAGAGTTCAGTGGGAATCCGATGTTCGATGGAGACGGGGAGATACGCATCGACATCCCCTTGCCGACTCACAAACACCACCCCCGTATCAGGGGGAGCTGGGCGCAGTGTAATGGTTGCGGATTGTCCAGAGTGAAGTCCGACACCAGAACATGTGATCGTGGATGCTAAGGTTTGTTGATTGCGCACAGGTCCTCCCTCGTGTAAATCGTCAATATTCGCTACGGTAAAGCAATGATTATGCCATTTCCATTATTTGTTAAAGCATTGTTATTAAAGGACAATATACTGCAAAAGTCTGATGGGCTTTGTATCCAAAAAGACACAAGTGTGTTTTTCAGAAATCCAAAAGGACGAAGGAAGAGCTCATACTGTCCGTAGAATTGATAAGTTATACGAACTAATCCAAGCTCGCAGCCAGGTATTATCGATCGACCGGATGAATTCATGAAATCCTGAGCTCATCTACGTAGGCGGGTTGCCTGTCAACAGGATAGATGGCATATCATCATACAATTGTCCACCTAAATGACATTGCACAATGTCATCGGCTTCGTGAAGTACTTATGCCAGGAGATAATTGAGCCTTCTTCAGGTTGCCTCGACAGGTTTCCAAACAGGACCTGAGAGAATTCTTTTCTGTTTTCAGCTCTCTGCTCCCGATTCCCTTCGGTCCAATCGCTCGTCTCATTGATATAAGGCAATAGCAAAAGAGAAAAAATGATGACAAATGCAAGGAGTTGGGTACGCTTATATCGAGCTACGACCTCGACTGTGTCTACCACTCGATTTCAGGGGGCGTTCGTGACCAAAAACCGAATGTTTGATAGGATCGCTCAATCTGCGATCGACTTCCAAGGACAGCCCCCTCACTTCCTGGAGCCAATTTCCTCACCAGTAACAACATTTCTATTCTATTTGGCGGGCACCAGCTTAGTCAGCGATTGATCGATCAAGCTTGATGATGGACTCGACCGAGGAGCGCAGGACGGTCAAGCTCATATACACCTTGTTGCCGGGATAGAGTCATGCGAGTGACACCATTGGTATGGATCAGTTTTGGTTTGGCGAGCGTCACACTCAGTCTCATGTTGGCCGGCGATTCAGTGGTTAACCTAGTTCCCAACCGTGAGCGGCAGGTCTTTGAATATCGCCGTGATCTGGCAGAGTCATTGGCCGTCCAGTATTCAGCCTTGGCGGAGCACGATCAGGTCGATACGATCAAGCTTGCGATGGAGATGTTGGCCAAGCGCAACCGCGACATCTTATCACTGGCGCTCCTGCTTAAGAACGGCGAGAGCCTCGTGCAAGTGGGGAATCATGCTCAATCCTGGGTACAGCCATCCGGCGACCACTCGACGCTCCAATTCCTCCAAGTCCCGATCTTTTCCGGTGATCAACCATGGGGCGTCCTCCAAGTGGCATTTCGCCAGACAGACGTGCCAGCTCTAGAGCGCTTTCTTACGGATCCATGGGTCCGGTTCCTGGCCTTTGTCACTGTCATGGGATTTGTCGGGTATCTCTTGTTGATGAAACGGACTCTGCGTCAACTGGATCCCTCAGGAATTGTTCCAACCCGGGTGAAAGCTGCGCTCGATGCGTTGACGCAGGGCGTGGTTATGATCGATACGCAAGACCTAGTTGTGCTGACCAATGACGCATTCAGCCACGCAGTCGGCAAACCACTGAAAGCGCTGATCGGAACCGATCTCGGATCGCTCGCTTGGACATCCGGTTCGGCATCAGGCTCGTTGATGGTTCATCCCTGGACCAGAGCGATCATGGATCGGCAGCCTCAGGACAACAGTTCCCTTCTGCTGACACTTCCTGATGGGGAAACAAGGAAATTTATCATTAATACCGTGCCGATCATAGACGATGGGTCGACGGTCAGAGGGGCGCTCGTCTCCTTTCATGATGTCACCGAGCTTGACCGAGCCAATGCTCAACTCAAGGAAGCGAATAGTGAATTGGAGGCATCACGCGCCCAAGTCCTACGAAAGAACCAGGAGCTCGAGACGACGAATACGAATTTGCACGTCGAAATGGATCAGCGAAAAAAAGCTGAGGCGGAAAAGGAAAAATTATACCAGCAACTCATGAATGCTTCCCGTCAAGCGGGAATGGCCGATGTGGCCTCAAGCGTGCTGCATAACGTCGGAAACGTTCTGAATAGTATCAATGTGTCGACCGATACCCTTTTAAAAACGCTCAAGAAGCCGATGGTGGGGGACGTGTGTCGGATTGCATCGATGTTCCATGAACATCAGGACAACCTACAAGAATTTTTAACGGCCGACCCGAAAGGCAAACAGATTCCATCCTATCTTGGGTTGGTCGCCGAATCACTGAGTGGTAGCCATCAGGCGATCCACGGTGAGCTCGATTCCCTCGTGAAAAAAGTGGATCACATCAAGCAGGTGATCATGTCTCAACAAGATATTGCGCGTGCGGGGAATATTCGCGAACCCGCCTCGAGTGAAGACTTGATGGAACAGGCGTTGCTGATGGCCTTGCCGGAACCAGAAAAATATCACATCCAAATCGTTAGAGAGTATAGCCCAGTCCCAACCATCATGACGGATCGACATCAAGTGTTACAGGTGTTGGTCAATCTGATTACGAATGCCAAGAATGCCATGGTCGAGCACACAGACAGCGCACGCCGTCTAACATTGCGCATCGGGGTGTTTTTCGACCGCCACTCTTTCGCTCGATTTGAAGTGGTGGATACCGGAGGTGGGATCAAGCCGGAGAATCTTTCGAGGCTGTTTACGCAAGGGTTTACGACGAGAAAGGCCGGTCATGGGCTTGGACTACATAGCGCCGCCATCGTCGCGAAGAATCTCGGCGGTGGCTTGCACGCGCAGAGCGCCGGTGAAGGACAGGGGGCGACCTTCACGTTAGATCTCCCAATGGTCCAATTGGAGGCGGCCGCATGACAGGGCATCAGCCTGCAGACAATCGACGGATTCTGGTGATTGATGACAATGTCAGCATCCACGATGATTTTCGGAAAATTTTGGCGCCGCCAGCTGAGTCGGATTCGCTCAGTCAAGCTCGTGCAGCGTTGTTCGGAGAAGCTCCGACTCTCCCGCCACAAGTGCACTATGACCTGGATTTTGCGAGTCAGGGGCGAGAAGGATTTGGGCTTGCTCAGAGCGCCCGTCAAGCCGGGAATCCGTATGCGCTCGCGTTCGTGGACATGCGCATGCCGCCTGGATGGGATGGCCTGGAAACGATCGAGCACCTTTGGTATGTCGATCCAGAGATTCAAATCGTTATTTGCTCGGCCTACTCCGACCACCCATGGGAAGATGTAAGTCGTCGAATCGGAGAAACCGACAAGCTCCTGATTCTCATGAAGCCGTTCAACAGCATAGAAGTCATGCAGTTGGCCAATTCATTGACGAAGAAATGGAACCTGGCCCACTCGGTTAAGAAACAGATTGAATGTCTTGCTCTGAACGTGACGCAGCGAGCGACAGAGCTGCGGGACGTCAATGAGTGGCTGCAAGCCCATGTTGCCAGCCGGGTGGAGGAGAATGGCTCGACTCAGTCCGAAGGCGAGATGACCGCCACATTTCACCAGAAGGAAGAGTTCTTGGCCATTATGAGTCATGAAATCTTCCAGCCTATGAATGACCTGGTCGGCAAGGTCGCGCTGCTTCTCAATAGCACGCTCAACCCCGAACAACGGGAACACCTGGCGACCGTCGAGCGTTGTGCCCATGATGTCCTATCCCTCCTGAGTGATATGCATGAGTTTATGGCGCCCCGAAAACCAGAAACCCGGGTCAGAGAATCGCAAGGGCGAGGATGAGCCTCCTCACGACGTAAAGGGCATGAATGATCATGAGTCCGGGAAATAGAAATTTGCGGATCTTGGTGGTGGACGATAACCAGGCGATTCACGAGGACTTTCGAAAAATCCTTCAGGTCCAACCGGAGGAGGAAAGCCTTCATCAGGCGCGGACAGCACTCTTCGGGGAGGTACCGCTGGTGCAAGCCCTTGAGCGGTTTGAGCTGGAGTACGCCTATCAAGGGCAGGCTGCTTTGGCACTGGTACAGATGGCCCGCCGGGAAGGGCGGCCGTACGCAGTGGCATTTGTCGATATGCGGATGCCACCGGGGTGGGACGGGTTAGAAACGGTCGAACGGCTCTGGGAAGCCGATGGAAGGCTGCAAGTGGTGATCTGTACGGCCTATTCGGATCATTCGTGGGCGGAGATTGCCGCACGGTTGGGCACGAGTGACCGGTTCCTCATCTTACGAAAACCGTTTGATGCCATCGAGGTTCAGCAGATCGCGGCATCGCTGACGCGGAAATGGGAATTGGGTCGCGACATTCGTCTCCAAATGGAAGATCTTGTTGCACAGGTCAATGCCCGCAATCGAGAACTCCAGGTCACGAACCAACGATTGGAACAACAAGTCATGGTTCGGACTGCCGAACTTCAGCAACGTCATGACGAGTTACAGCGGACGGTTGAGGCACTGAAAGAGGCCAAGGCGGCGGCGGACCATGCCAATCAGGCCAAGTCACAGTTCTTAGCCCGGATGAGCCATGAGATCCGGACGCCAATGAACGCTATGTTCGGCATGAATGAGCTGCTTCTCTCTACTTCCTTAACCGACCAACAACGTCATTTTGCTGAAACTATTGATAAGAATCGCGAGCAGCTGCTTCAGATCATCAATGACATCCTCGACTTGTCCAAGATCGAGGCCGGCAAGATGGACCTCCACATCGCGGGGTTCGACTTGATGACAACCGTACGGGAGGTGGTGGATCTGTTTCGTGAGTCCTCACGACGAAAGGGACTCAGCTTGGAATGTCAGATCGACCCTGACTTACCTCCCGTATGGCGAGGAGACGCCGTACGATTCCGGCAGATTCTGACGAATTTGGTAGGGAATGCCGTGAAGTTTACAGAACGTGGCGGGATCTTGATCCATGTTGAACGGATTGAGGATACCCAGGATCAGGCATTATTCAAAATCACGGTGTGCGATACGGGGATTGGCATCTCCTTTGATGCGCAGCAGAAGATCTTCGATCCCTTTGCGCAGGCGGATGGATCGATGACGCGGCGATTCGGAGGAACCGGGTTAGGGCTCGCGATCGTGAAACGATTGGTCTCGTTAATGGGGGGAGACATCGGTTTCACCAGTATCCCAGGAAAGGGGTCCACCTTTTGGTTTACGGTCCGTCTTGATAAACAGGCGATGAGTGAAAGAGTTGGAGAAGAGAGTAAGCCACTGAATCAAACCCAGCAGCCTGGTGCATGCATCAATCGGATTCCTGTCGTTAATCCAATCAAGCCACGATCGCGCGCGCGAATTCTCTTGGCGGAGGACAATTCGACGAACCAAGAAGTCTTCCTGCGCATGCTGGAGATATGTGGCGAAGCAGCCGATGTGGTCAGTACAGGTAGAGAGGCGCTCGAAGCGCTCGATCGGACCCAGTACGACTTGGTGCTCATGGACTGTGAGATGCCGGAAATGGATGGGTTGGCGGCGACCACAGAAATCCGTCGACGAGGACTGACGAGAACGGACGGCAAGCCGGTTCCGATCATCGCCCTGTCAGGGTATGCGGTCAGTAGCTATCAGGCTTCCTGCCTGTCGGGAGGCATGGATGGTTTTCTCTCGAAACCGGCGGGGTTGAGAGAGATTCGAAACGTGCTGAGTCAATGGTTGCCCGCGATCGAGTCACGCGCCGCGTAGCACGCATGACAGCTAGTTCAACGAGTTGGAGGACGGCATGAGTTCTGAAATCATAGGCAGTCATCAAAGCCGCCGCATCTTGGTCGTCGATGATAATCGGTCCATCCACGAAGACTTTCGGAAGATCCTTCAACCAGATAGCGAGGCTCAATCACTGGATGAAGCACGTGCATCATTATTCGGTAGCGAGCCTCTCTTGAAGGCGCTCGTGCAATTCGATTTGGACTATGCCGATCAGGGGCAGTCTGCATTGGCATTGGTTCAACTGGCGCGCCTGGAGGGGCGGCCGTATGCCATGGCGTTTGTAGACATGCGCATGCCGCCGGGCTGGGATGGGTTGGAGACGATTGAGCATCTATGGGCTGCCGACC
>JAOUHJ010000025.1 GCA_029865225.1 Nitrospira sp. | reverse complement strand
CTTCCATGTCGATCACCATGCCTGGCATCATGCCCGATTCAGCACAGCCGCCGCTCAGACTCATTTCTCGTTGGAAATACGACCCGGCTTCAGACTCATTTCATATTGGAAGAGGCTATCGCTTGACATAAATGGGGCGGTTCAGTAAGATTCACCAACCTTTAATGCTCATCCAGTGAGGTGAGCAAGGAGCTAATCATGAATCTCCGTCCGGCCATGGCCGGTTTTAACCCCGACCTTCTCACTACAGCTCAGTGAGGAGGTTTTTTTATGTCCGAGGTCTGAAGTGAACCCATTATCGCGGTCGTTTTCGATATGACCTCTCCAACGAACCAGCCGCCCGAACGGAAGGATGAGAAGGTGATCATGGATGCGGGAGATATCTCTCGCGCCATGGTGCGCATCGCGCACGAGATTTTGGAGCGAAATAAGGGAGTGAAGGATCTGACGCTGGTTGGCATACGAACCGGCGGCGTGCATCTGGCACATCGGCTCGTCAAGCGGATCCAAAATATTGAAGGTGTGCAAGTACCGATCGGTGAACTGGATATCACGCTGTATCGGGATGACCTTGCCTTACGCAAGGATCAGCCGGTTCTGAGGAAGACTTCCGTACCGTTCGATATGACGAATAAAGTGGTCGTGTTAGTGGACGATGTCCTGTTTACCGGCAGAACGATTCGAGCCGCTATGGATAGCCTCATGGACCTGGGACGACCAGAAGAAATTCAGCTGGCGGTGCTGGTCGATCGCGGACATCGTCAGCTGCCGATCAAGGCCAACTATATTGGGAAAAATCTACCGACTTCTCGAGAAGAGCAGATTCAGGTCTTGCTGGAAGAGGGTGGGGAGGATGATCGCGTGGTCATCTTAAAGGGGTGATGCGGAGGGTCGTATGAGCCTCAAGCGCAAAGATCTGTTGAGTCTTGCTCCTTTGTCGGCGGATGAAATCACGCTCATCCTGGAAACAGCCGATTCGTTCAAGGAAGTGACAGGGCGAGAAATCAAGAAGGTCCCGGCGCTCAGGGGTAAGACGGTCGTGAATCTGTTCTTTGAGCCCAGCACAAGAACCCGCACCTCCTTTGAGTTGGCGGCCAAGCGATTGAGTGCCGACGTGATCAACTTTGCGCCCTCTTCCAGCAGCGTCGTGAAGGGGGAGACACTACTCGATACGGCTCGGAACATCGAAGCCATGCAAGCCGACATCATTGTGTTGCGCCACTCATCAGCTGGTGCGGCTGAAACACTGGCTCAGGGGGTCAAGTCATCCGTCATCAATGCCGGCGATGGATGGCACGAGCATCCGACACAGGCTTTGCTCGATCTGTACACGATTCGGCAGCGAGGGATGAATTTCAAGGGATTACGTGTGGCGATTGTGGGGGATGTGTCGCATAGCCGTGTGGCGCGTTCGAATATTTTCGCACTCGTCAAGCTTGGTGCTGAAGTGCGTCTGGTCGGACCTCCGACGATGATGCCGTGGGGTGTGGAGAAACTTGGCCCCAAAGTGTACCACGATATGGATAAAGGCCTACGCGATGTGAACGTCATTATGATGCTTCGGCTGCAATTGGAACGTCAGGGGCGAGCACTCTTTCCGACGATCCGGGAATATTCCCGGCTCTACGGATTGACGGCGGAGCGGGTACGGCTCGCGGATGCCGGCGTGATCGTGATGCATCCAGGGCCGATCAATCGGGGAGTCGAAATTGCACCGGATGTGGCCGATAGCCTGTCTTCCGTAATTCTTGATCAAGTGGCCAACGGGGTGGCGGTGCGGATGGGAGTGCTGTATCTGATGTCCGGAGCAAATTCGTAGATCATGGACGTGTGTCAGAGAGGAGTGTTCGGTGTCGATTCTCATTAAAGATGGATATGTCATTGACCCGGGCCGATTCATCGGAACGGCTGATGTGCTGATTGAGAACGGGAAGATTGCGGTGGTAGGCCCAAACCTTTCCGCACCTGCTGGGAGTCGCGTGATCTCCGCGAATGGGAAGCTGGTGCTGCCAGGGTTTGTTGATGTGCATGTCCACTTTCGGGAACCGGGGTTTGAGTACAAGGAGACGATTCAGAGTGGCAGCGCCGCAGCGGTTGCCGGAGGCTTTACGACGGTCTGTTGCATGCCGAACACGAGTCCGATCAATGACAATCAGGCGGTCACCGAGTTCATCCTTGAACGTTCTCGATTGGCTGGTCTGGCGAACGTGTTGCCGATCGGCGCCATCACCAAAGGATCGGAAGGCAAGGAGTTGGCGGAGATTGGTGACTTGCGACGGTCCGGCTGTGTGGCGATTTCCGACGATGGGAAACCGGTGATGAACAGTTTGGTCATGCGGCGGGCGATGGAGTATGCGTTGGCGTTTGGCCTCACGGTCGTCGACCATTGCGAAGATCTGCATCTGGCCGAAGGCGGCTGCATGAACGAAGGGTTGATTTCGACCGAGCTTGGGTTGCCCGGCATTCCGGCCGCTGCTGAGGATGTCATGGTTGCGCGCAATCTGGCGCTCTCAGAGCTCACCGGAGCCCGGCTCCATCTGGCCCATATCAGTACGGCTGGGTCGGTTCGGATGGTCCGTGAGGCGAAAAGCCGAGGGATTCCTGTCACGGCAGAAGCGTGCCCGCATCATTTCACGCTCACGGAAGAGCTGGTGCGTGGGTACAATACACACGCCAAGATGAATCCTCCGTTACGCACCTGGACCGATGTTCAAGCGATTAAGGATGGATTGCGGGACGGCACGATCGATGTGATCGCGACGGACCATGCTCCCCATGCCACGCAGGAGAAGCAACAGGACTTTACTGAGGCTCCGTTTGGAATCGTGGGCCTTGAAACGGCGCTTTCCTTGACGCTGGGATTGGTGGAGGAAGGCGTCCTGTCTCTTGAGCAAGCCGTGCAGAAGCTGACGTCGGCACCGGCGGCGGCGTTCGGGCTCAACAAGGGCACACTGACGGTCGGTGCGGATGCTGATGTGGTCGTCGTCGATCAGCAGGAACAATGGGAAGTCGATCCGTCAAAGTTTCGATCCAAGAGCCGGAATACTCCGTTTGCCGGTTGGAAGGTCAAAGGACGGGTGAATGTGACCATTGTAGGCGGTCGAGTCGTGTTCGAGGCAGCGGTGGAGTCGTAGTGCCGTGCGACCGGTGCCTCGTTGGGGGAAGATCGGGTGTGTGGCGCTGGAATGGGTGGCTCTTGCGGTATGGGTCGGAGGAATGATCGTACTCAGTGGGGCGGTCATTCCGGCTGTGTTCAACACATTCGGAGGCCAGGATTCCGGAGGAATGTTCTTGACCAAGGCGTTCGAGGGGTACCAACGTTTTGTCATCGGTGCCGGCGCGATTCTTGGTGCCGGCGCTTGGCTTCGATGGTGGAGCAGGGATCCGGGGATTGCAGTCGGACGTACCGAGATGGTTGTGCTTGTTGTCATGGTCATGATCGCGGGGCTCATTATCATAGTCTTGCATCCCTATGCTGCGGAGCTTCAGGCACTGGCATTTGCAACGAAGGATGAATCGGAGAAAAGGGCGGCATTGGAAAGTTTCTTTCGTGTCTTGATGCCCATCAGGTCGCTGTACATGGTGAATCTCATCTTGGGTCTGATTCTGATTGGGATCAAGGCGAAACAGTCGATTGATCAGGGTGGACGAGAACAGTGAAAAAGGCGTTGTTAGCACTGGCGGATGGGACGGTATTTGAAGGCCGTGCCCTAGGCTACGAAGGGGAAACGGTCGGCGAAGTGGTCTTCAATACGGCTATGACCGGCTATCAGGAGGTCCTGACTGATCCGTCATACAAGGGGCAAATCATTACGATGACGTGCCCTCACATCGGCAATTATGGAGTGACCCCCGAAGACATGGAATCACGGAGGTCGTGGGCTGAAGGGTTCGTGGTGTTGGAGGCCAGTCGCCTCGTCAGCAATTGGCGAAGTCAACAAACGATTCAGGAGATGTTGACAGAAGCCAAGGTCGTCGCGATCGAAGGAATCGACACGAGAGCCTTGACGAGACATCTGCGGGAGCATGGGTCACAACAGGGCATCATTACGCATCTCGATTCGGATCGAACACGAGCCGTTGGTCGGGCCAAGCAGGCCCCCAGTATTATTGGCCGTGACTTAGCAACCGAGGTCACTTGCGCGCGTTCCTACGAATGGACGACGGGGTCGGGCGATTGGATTCCGGCAACGGCAATAGAGGGCCCAGTTGATGAAAGGCCTACTCGTTGGCGAGTGGTGGCCTATGACTTTGGCATCAAACACAATATATTGAGGCGATTGGTGGATGTCGGTTGCCACGTGACGGTTGTGCCTGCCGCGACGTCTGCCGCAGAGGTCGCGGCGCTACGGCCGGACGGAGTGTTTCTTTCCAACGGTCCCGGTGATCCGGAGGGTGTGCCCTATGCGGTCAAGGCGGTGGAGGACCTGATCGGGCGTTTCCCCATATTCGGCATTTGTCTCGGTCATCAGATTCTCTGCTTAGCCTTTGGCCTCAAGACCTACAAGCTGAAATTCGGTCACCACGGTGCCAACCATCCCGTGATGGATCTCCGGACGAGAAAAGTAGAAATCACGTCGCAGAATCATAACTTCGCCGTGCAGGGGCCTGGGCCTATTCGCGAAGTGCCGAAGGCGCCGCCGGTGGTCGAGACACGCTACGGATCACTATCGCTCACGCATATCAGCTTGAATGATTACTCGATCGAGGGCATGGTCTGTATGGACCATCCGGTCTTTTCGGTGCAGTACCATCCGGAGGCGGCACCGGGGCCTCATGATGCCTCCTACCTATTCGACGAATTCGTGCGACTCATGGAGAAACAACATGCGTAATTGTCTCGTCATGGCCGTGATAGGACTGTTGGTGTCGGGCTGCACCTTCAACTTTCCATTGTTCCCTGGACCTGGGCCTCTGCAAGAGGCGCAGGTCGATGGGACTGGAAAAGCAAAGGTGTTGCTGATCGAAATTTCCGGAGTCATCAGCTCTCAAGAGAAAGAGGGATTCCGCCCGGCACCGAGTATGATTGCAAGCGTGAAAGAACAGCTGACTCGGGCATCAAAGGACGAGAATATCAAAGCGATCGTCCTTCGCATCAATACGCCCGGTGGAACGGTCACGGCGTCGGACATTATTTATCATGAGCTCAAGACCTTCAAAGCGACGCGAAAGATTCCCATCATCGCGTCCATCATGGATATGGGCACATCCGGGGGATACTATATTGCCGCGGCTGCCGACACCGTCCTGGCCCATCCCTCATCCGTCACCGGCAGTATCGGTGTCATTATGCTTACGGTGAATGCCAAAGGGTTGTTGGAAAAGATCGGAGTAGAGGCGACTGCCGTGACCTCTGGACCCCGCAAGGATATGGGCTCGCCGTTTCGAACCATGACGGCGGAAGAACGAGCCATTTTCCAAGGACTCATCGATTCGTTCTATCAACGATTCTTAGCCATCGTGCAGGAAGGCCGATCCAACCTACAGATGGAGCAGATCAAACGACTGGCTGATGGGCGAATCTACACAGGTGAGCAGGCCAAGGCGGCAGGGTTGGTCGATGAGATCGGGTATCTGGAAGACGCAGTCGAATTGGCTAAGCAGAAGGCGGGGATTACCGAAGCCCGTGTTGTAACGTACCAGCGCCCAGGAGAATATTCCAATAATGTCTATTCCAGGCTCCTGGCCCCTGGTGCCCTGGCCGGCTTGGCAGAGCTTGATCTGGCTTCGTTTGTGAGAGGGGGGACGCCACAGTTCATGTATCTGTGGATGCCGTAGGTGAGGAACGGCGCCGATCTTCATGAATGGTAATATAATGATACTGATCAGGTATGATCGAGAACATCAACATGGCGCAGAGGAAAGACCAAGAGATCACCACAGGATTCTCGACACCCATCGGCAGGCGAGCCCTGTTGCAACGAGCGGTTCGCGGGGGGCTGGGGTTGTATGGTCTCGTTGGCATGGTGGCCGGCGGAGGAATGCTTTCAATGTTGGCTGGGTGCGTGCGCGCGCCCGGGACGGCGCGGGAACAATTTATCTACATTTCCGAAGAGAAAGAAATTGCGATGGGCATCGGAGCCTATCGCGAGTTGCTGCGTAAGGCGCCGGTCAGTGACGATCTTGAGTTGAATGAGCTGGTCAATCGGGTCGGGAGACGTATTGCGGCGGTTGCGAACAAGCCTGAATATCAATGGGAATTTGCCATTATCAAGGACGACCGTACGATTAATGCCTTTGCACTTCCAGGAGGGAAAGTCGCGATCTTTACGGGAATTTTAAAGATGACGAAGAACGAAGACGGCTTGGCGACTGTCATCGGGCATGAGGTGGCACATGCGCTTCAGCGCCATGGAGCCGAGCGGTATAGTCGGAGCATTCTCGAAATGATCGGACAAGTCGGTGCGCTCGCGGCTGGTGCCGCTGTTGGACGTCCGGATGCCGCAATGGCGGCGATGAGCGCGTATGGAGTGGGCGTATCTTTGCCGTTCGGCCGAAAACAGGAGTCCGAAGCGGACTACATCGGGCTCAAGCTGATGGCGCAGGCTGGCTATGATCCGCGAGAGGCCGTCCCGTTTTGGGAGCGCATGAGTGGATGTCCCCGACAAATGATCGACAAGGTCTGTTTTCGATCGCAGCATAATATCCCAGAGTTTCTGTCAACTCATCCTTCCGATATCGCGCGCATCAACCAAATTGAAGCGTGGATCCCTGAAGCCTTGAAGCATTACCATGCTGCACAGGGAGGTGAGGGGCCTACGCCAACTCCCTATCAACCGCTGATTGGGCCGCTGCTTCCAACTAGTTAAGCCGACTATCACGACACGATGCCAAAACGCACAGACATTCAGTCAATTCTCATGATCGGGTCTGGTCCCATCGTCATCGGACAGGCTTGCGAGTTCGATTACTCCGGAACGCAAGCCTGTAAGGCGCTCAAAGCGGAAGGCTATCGGGTGATCCTCATCAACAGCAATCCCGCGACGATCATGACGGATCCGGAGATGGCGGATCGGACGTACGTGGAACCCATCACCGTCGAAGTCGTGGAAAGTGTAATCGCCCGTGAACGCCCCGATGCCTTGCTGCCGACCATGGGTGGACAAACGGCGCTGAACACCACGATGGGGTTGGTCAAGCAAGGAATCCTCGAGAAATACGGTGTGACCCTGATTGGTGCTTCAGCAGAGGCCATTCACAAAGCGGAGGATCGGGAAGCGTTTAAGCAGGCGATGCAACGAATCGGTCTCCGGGTCCCGAAGAGCGGCACGGCGCACAGTCGACAGGAAGCCGTGGACATTCTAGAAATGGTTGGATTTCCGGCGATCATTCGACCCTCTTTCACGATGGGAGGGACCGGCGGAAACATTGCGTATAACCGAGAGGAATTTGAGAAATTGATCGACTGGGCCTTGGCGATGAGCCCGGTCAGCCAAGTGTTGATCGAGGAATCGGTCATCGGATGGAAAGAGTATGAACTCGAGGTGATGCGCGATCTGAAAGACAATGTCGTCATCGTGTGTCCCATCGAAAACTTTGACCCGATGGGCGTCCATACAGGAGACAGCATCACGGTGGCGCCGGCGATGACGTTGACCGACAAAGAATATCAACGCATGCGAGATGCGGCCCTTCGCGTCATTCGAGAAATCGGCGTCGATACGGGAGGGTCCAACATTCAATTCGGGGTCAATCCAACGAACGGTGAGATGGTCGTTATCGAGATGAACCCTCGGGTGTCTCGAAGTTCGGCGCTCGCCTCAAAGGCAACCGGATTTCCGATCGCAAAAATCGCTGCCAAGCTCGCCGTTGGATACACATTGGATGAGATTACCAATGACATTACCGGTGTGACAAAGGCGTCGTTCGAACCGACGATCGACTATGTGGTGGTGAAAATTCCTCGGTTCGCGTTCCAGAAGTTCAAGGGATCTGATCCGACCTTGACGACGCAAATGAAGTCGGTCGGCGAAGTGATGGCGATCGGACGCACGTTCAAGGAGTCTCTGCAGAAGGCCATCCGCTCGTTGGAATTGGAACTGAACGGTTTGGTATCCCGGTTTGGGATCGATCGAGGGGTACTCGCCGAGTTCGATCGACAAGCGGCTGCCGACAAACTGGACCGTGTGCTTCGCAACCCGTTACCAGAACGACTGTGGTACATGGCTGATGCCATGCGACTGGGATTGACGGACAAGGAGTTGTTTGAGACGACCATGGTCGATCCGTGGTTCTTGGCGCAGGTGAGGCAGTTGATCGATTTCGAACGGACTCTTGTCGGCCATGCTGCCGATCTGGGGGCGGTGTTGAACGGTGAACTGCTTTGGGATGCGAAAGAACTTGGATTTTCCGATGATCGGATCGCGTCTTTGCTTGGCTGCGAGGTGACCGCGGTCACCAGCGCGAGGATGCAACATCCTACTCGACGGGTAACCTATAAGCGCGTGGATACGTGCGCCGCGGAGTTCGAGGCTCAGACCCCGTACCTCTATTCGACGTACGGTCGGGAGTGCGAATCCAACCCGTCAGACCGGAGAAAAGTGGTGATTCTCGGTGGAGGCCCGAATCGTATCGGACAGGGAATCGAGTTTGACTACTGTTGCGTCCATGCCGCGATCTCGCTCCGAGAGGAGGGGATCGACACGATCATGGTGAACTGTAACCCCGAAACCGTGAGCACTGATTACGATACGTCGGATCGCCTCTATTTTGAACCGCTCACGCAGGAAGATGTGCTCAACCTGATTGATCGAGAGCAACCGATCGGGGTGGTCCTGCAATTCGGTGGTCAGACGCCATTGAAACTTGCGCTGCCGTTATCGAAGGCCGGGGTGAAGATTCTTGGGACCAGTCCGGATGCGATTGATTTGGCGGAAGATCGGGAACGGTTCCGTGAACTGCTGACGAAATTAGGATTACAGCAGGCGGAAAGCGGAATGGCTCGATCAATCGATGAATCCGTACAGATTGCCAGGAAGATCAGCTATCCGGTAATGGTCCGGCCCTCGTATGTGTTGGGTGGGCGTTCGATGCAGATCGTCTATGACGAAGCCGGTCTGTTGGAGTATATGCAGTCGGCCGTGAAAGCATCTCCCAAGCATCCGGTGCTGATCGACAAATACCTGGCTGATGCGATCGAAATCGATGCCGATGCGATCTCAGATGGACACACCGTGGTGGTGGCCGGGATCATGGAGCATATTGAGGAGGCGGGTGTCCATTCCGGCGATTCGGCTTGCTCGCTTCCACCCTATACGCTGGACAAGGGAATCGTCGGCGAGATCGAACGTCAAATGCGCATGCTGGCCTTAGAACTCGGCGTCGTCGGACTGATGAATGCGCAGTTTGCCGTGAAAGGGCGGACGATCTACGTGCTCGAGGTGAATCCTCGCGGATCTCGAACCGTGCCGTTCGTCAGTAAAGCGATCGGCGTGCCGCTTGCCAAACTCGCGATGAAAGTCATGATGGGTAAGACTCTCAAGGAACTCGGCTTCACTGCGGCTCCTCTGCCAGCGCATTTCTCGGTAAAGGAAGCGGTCTTTCCATTCAATAAATTTCCCGGCGTCGATGTGCTCTTGGGACCAGAGATGAAATCGACGGGGGAAGTCATGGGGATTGACGACGATTTTGGATGGGCGTTTGCCAAATCGCAAGCGGGGGCCGGTGCAGGTCTTCCCAAAACGGGGACAGCATTTCTCAGCGTGAAAGAGTCCGATCGCCCGGCGGCGCTTGAGGTGGGGAAAGTGTTGAACAGACTGGGGATGCGCATTCAGGGAACGAGCGGGACAGCGGGATACCTGCGTGAACACGGCCTCTCCGTGGAGGTCGTCAACAAGGTGACCGAAGGGAGACCTCACATCGTGGACCACATTAAGAACGGCTCGGTGGCGCTTGTGGTCAATACCGTGCGAACGGCCTCGGCTCATGCTGATTCATTGTCGATCAGGCGAGAGGCTTTGCATCGGGGGATTCCCTATTTCACCACCATGCGAGGCGCCCATGCGGCGGCCATGGGAATCGAGGCCATTCTGAAAAAAACCCTATCGATTCGGTCTTTGCAGGAGTATCATCGGTCCTAAACCATCCAGGAGTCTGGAATATGCCCACACCGATTACCAAGAAAGGGTATGAGGCCCTCAAAGCGGAGTTGGATCGGCTGCGGAAAAACGAGCGGCCGAAAGTGATTGAGGCGATCGCGGAGGCCAGGGCCCATGGAGACCTCAGTGAGAATGCCGAGTATGACGCGGCCAAAGAGCGCCAAGGATTCATCGAGTCACGGATCTCGGAGCTCGAAACGAAACTGGCGGAAGCCCGTGTGGTCGAGATCACGGGACGCACGAGCGATACCGTTGTGTTTGGTGCGACGGTGTCGGTCGTTGAGCAAGAGACGCAGGCCCAGAAACAATATATGCTGGTCGGTCAGGATGAAGCCGATATGAAGTTCAACAAGATTTCGGTGCAGTCTCCTGTCGGGCGGGCCCTCATCGGTAAGCGTGTTGGAGACTTTGTCGAAGTCAAGACTCCTGTGAAAATGGTCGAATACGAGGTCGTGGAGATCAAATTCGAGGAATGCTGACGTGCCGGCGTCACGCACTCTCATTGCCCTTCTAACAGATTTTGGCGAGCGCGACTGGTTCGTCGCGAGCATGAAGGGTGTGATCCTCACGCTCAGCCCCAGCGCCAGGGTCGTTGATATTTCCCACCAAATTCCTTCGCATCAAATCGATGAAGCGAGCTACGTGCTCGGCGCTTGTTATCGTCATTTTCCACAAGGGACGATCTATGTCTGCGTGGTGGACCCGGGCGTGGGAAGTGCCAGGCGCGCGATTCTTGCCACCACATCGCGCTATTGTTTTTTAGCGCCGGACAACGGTCTGCTCAGTCATGTACTCGAACAGGAGCAGGACGTGAAGATCCGGCAGATTGAAGAGGAACGCTATCGGTTGCCCTCAGAAGGGGCGACGTTTGACGGGCGCGATCTTTTCGCCCCGGTCGCCGCCTTGCTGGCCAACGGGGAACCGCCGTCATTTTTTGGACCAGTGATCAACGATCCCATGAAGAGCTTGGTCTGGGCCCCGCAGCAGCAAGGGCAAATTCTGATCGGACGGATTGAATACATCGATCGATTCGGAAATTTGATCTCGAATGTCACGGCAAAACAGGTTCGGGAATTTCAGGCTATCATCGGTCTAGCCAAGATCGAGATTCAAATAGGAACACATATCGTGACCAAGTTGGTGGGGAGCTACAGCCAAGGTGATGGGCAGATTCCTGCGGCCCTGATCAATAGTGGTGGGTTCTTGGAAATCTTCCTTCAGGAAGAGAACGCGGCTCGATGTCTACAAGTCGACGTGGGAACGGAGTTGCGACTTTGTTGAAGGCCATTACTTGATTGCCTTGTCGATCTGATCGCAGACGTGGCTGGCGAACGGAAGTGAGCAGGTGAAGGCCGGCGACACGGCGTTCAAGACGTGCATGGATCGGTCGTTGCCTTCCAACACGAAATCCATTTCAAGCTTCTTCTTTGTGATGTCGAGAAGCTGAGCCCTGATTCCGGGCCGTCCCCATGTTTGGTAGTTTCGCTCGTCCACTCCTTCGGCGAGTACCGATGCCAGTGAGACCATCTTACTCCGAGAGTACTTTGCGATTTCCTCTATCGCTAAACGTCTGAAGTCGAATCCTGCTCCTGCGAGTAGGCCGAGCCCACGACTCGCGACTTCGACCAATTCGCCGACATTGAAATTCCCCATGCCCTCATAGTTTTCCCGCCAGAGGGCCGGGATGGCCGTCGGGCCGATCTTCGCCTTCCCGTCGGCTGTGATCGTAAAGTGAACGCCGAGAAACGGGTTCCTGAGATCCGGAACGGGATAGATGTTGGTGCGAATTGCGCCTGGTGGCTCGTCCGAGTAGAGGTAGAGGCCCTTGAACGGCAAAATCCGGTATTTTTCGGAGAATCCATAATCCATGGCAATCTTATCCGCATACAGACCTGCGGCGTTCACAACATAGCCTGCTTCAATGGCGTCACGGTTTGTGCGGACTGCACTGTTCTGGCGTCCTCGATAGGCGGTGCCGCACTGAATGTTGACCCCTTCTCGGGTTGCATCCTGTTGCATTGCCTCGATGACTTGAAGGGGTTTCACGGTTGAGGTGCGGGGGGAGAACAATGCCCGTTGGTACGTTTTGACCCGAGGTTCAATGGACTTGGCCTCTACGTCTGTCATCGTCTGCAGTTCGATGCCATTGATCTGACCTCGTCGCAGTAGTTCATCGAGCGCGGGTAAATCGGTGGCATCCTTGGCGACGACGAGTTTGCCGCATTTATTGAGAGGAATGCGTTTCTCCTCGCAGTAGGCCGTGAGCCGTTCATTCCCGAGGCGGGTAAACTTTGCCTTCAGGCTGTCCGGCGAATAATAGAAACCTGCGTGGAGAACACCACTGTTTCGGCCACTCGCATGGGCGCCGCAGGAGGGCTCCTTTTCGATCAGCAACACGCGTGCGTCGGTACGGCGTCTGCGCAGTTCCCGAGCGATGCTCAAGCCGATGACTCCACCGCCGATGACGAGAAAATCGCAGGTTTGCATAGAATGGGTCTGTTCGTAGGGAAATCGATTGAGAGTTAGTCGATCTGCAGAGTCTCTATGGATTCCTTGATGATTTCCACCATTTTCTTCAATTCGTCGACGGTTGTCGAAAGCGGTGGCATAAGCACAAGCACGTTCCCAATCGGTCTGAGAATCAGTCCCTTGGACCGGGCGATCGTTGCCACGCGATGACCAGCTTTGGCCCGAAACGGATAAGGTTCCTTCGTCATCCGGTTGCGGACCAATTCGATGCCTGCCATGAATCCGGCTTGACGGATGTCTCCCACATGCAACAGATCTTGGAAAGGCTGGAGAAGTCGCACCAACAACTTGATCTTGGGTTGTAGCCTCACCAACGTCTTCTCGTTTTTGAAGACGTCGAGATTTGCGAGAGCCAGGGCGCAGCCCAGTGGATTGCCGGTGAAACTATGGCCGTGGAAGAAGGTCTTGAACTCGTCGTATCTCCCCAGAAAGCCCTGGTAGATTTCATCAGTCGCCAAGGTGGCTGCCAGCGGCATATAGCCACCTGTCAGTCCTTTGCTGATGGCCATGAGGTCCGGCGTGACCTGTTCGTGCTCGCAGGCGAACATTTTGCCTGTTCGGCCGAACCCGGTTGCGACTTCGTCGGCAATCAAGAGCACGTCGTATTGTGTGCAGAGGTCTCGGATTTGCTTCAGGTACCCGGCTGGTTGACGAATCATACCCGCAGCTGCTTGCATCATTGGTTCAATGATGAAACCGGCGAGGTCACGATGACGAGCTTTTAGAATCTGTTTGATCGGATCGATGCAGGCCACCTTGCAGGCAGGGTAGGTGAGGTTGAGCGGACAGCGATAACAATGAGGCGGTTCTGCCTCAAGGGTGGGAAAGAGTAGCGGTTTGAAGCGAGAGTGGAATAGTTCGATGTTGCCGACGCTGACGGCCCCGATCGTATCTCCATGATAAGCGAGTTTCAGATGGAGAAATGTGTTCTTTGGCCCCGCTTCCGGATGTCGCTGCTGCCAATACTGGACAGCCATCTTCAATGCGATTTCGACCGCGGTCGAGCCGTTGTCCGAATAGAACACACGGGTGAGTCCCTTTGGAGCAATTCGAATCAGCTCGCGCGCCAGTTCGATGGCTGGTGGGTTGGAGAGGCCCAGGAAGGTCGAGTGAGCGATCTTGCCTAGTTGCTTCTTGAGCGCACGATCAAGAACCGGATGTCGATGCCCATGCAGATTGACCCAGATAGAGGAGGTTCCGTCTAGATACTTCTTACCTTCCGTATCGATTAGGTAGGCACCCTTGCCACGCTCGATGATGAGGGGATTTTCCTGTTCCCACTCCTGCATTTGGGTAAACGGATGCCAGAGGTAGCGATGGTCCCAATTGATCAGCTGACGCGTTGAGGGTGGTCGTGCCATGATGCTTCAATCTTGATCATGCGGCACCATGCGGTTGTCTATCGCGAATCGGGGCAGCGCTCATACACGTTGGCAGAGTGAAGATCGCTTGACGAGACAATCAGTCGGGTGCGGCGCGTGATTATAAGGGCGGGTGATCTCTTTGACAACCTCCAAAGCAATTACTATAATAAACCGATTTTTTACTGATGGGCTCGGATTTGCAAAGCCTTATACGCAATTTTTCCATAATCGCTCATATCGATCACGGCAAATCAACCCTCGCTGACCGGTTCCTAGAAGCTACTGGCGCAGTCACTGCACGAGAGGCGAAAGAGCAGATCCTCGATGCCATGGACCTCGAGCGGGAACGTGGCATTACGATCAAAGCCCACGCAGTGGCCATCAAGTACCGGGCGGAGGATGGCAAGACGTACGCCTTGCATTTGATCGATACGCCGGGGCATGTCGATTTTACCTATGAAGTGTCACGAAGCCTAGCGGCTTGTGAGGGGGCGCTGTTGCTCGTTGATGCGACGCAAGGGGTGCAGGCGCAGACCATTGCCAATGTCAATTTGGCGATGGCCAATAACCTGACGATCATTCCCGTCATCAACAAGATTGACTTGGCCAGCGCAGATGTCGAAAGCACAAAACATTCGATCTCTGAGGTGCTCCAGCTCGAAGCCGACGATGCGCTGCCTATCAGCGCCAAGGACGGCAAAGGCGTTCCGGAGGTCTTAGAGGCGATCATTGCGAAGATTCCTCCTCCGTCCGGTGATCCACAAGCCCCGTTCAAGGCGCTGATTTTCGATTCGTGGTTCGACAACTATCAAGGCGTGATTGTCCTGGCGCGACTGCTGGATGGCTCGATCAGGCCGGGCATGAAGATCAAAGTCATGTCGAACAACCGGACGTTTGAAGTAATGGAAGTCGGCCAGTTCACGCCTAAACGAACCAAGAAGGCCGAATTGCTGACCGGTGAAGTCGGCTACCTGTGCGCCAATATGCGGGAAGTGGCCGATGTCAAGATCGGCGATACCCTGACGGATGCCGTCACGCCGACTTCTGCGCCGTTTCCAGGGTACAAAGACGTCAAGCCATTGGTGTTCTGTGGACTCTATCCCACCGACACAGCCAGGTATGAAGATCTACGGGACGCGTTGGTGAAGCTCCGACTGAACGATTCGTCGTTCGTCTATGAACCGGAAACATCCCTGGCCTTGGGGTTTGGGTTTCGATGCGGGTTCTTGGGCCTGCTTCACATGGAAATCATTCAGGAGCGGCTCGAGCGTGAGTACAACCTGACGCTCCTGACCACCGCGCCGACCGTCGTCTACCGTGTCATGACGACGAAAGGTGACGTGTTGGAAGTCATGAATCCCTCTCAACTCCCGCCGTCCAACAGTATCGAGTCGTTTGAGGAGCCGTTCATTCTGGCGTCGGTCATTACCCCCGAGCGCTACATGGGGGCCATACTTCAGCTGTGCCAGGAGCGTCGCGGCATTCAACGCAGCATCCAGTTCCTGGATCCGACACGGGTGATGATCAGTTATGAATTACCGCTCAATGAAGTCATCCTTGATTTTTACGACAAGCTTAAGTCGCGCACGCAGGGCTATGCCTCGCTAGACTATGAGGTGCTTGGCTATCGCGAGTCGGATCTCGTGCGGCTCGATATCTTATTGAATGGCGAAGCGGTCGATGCCCTCTCCTTCATCACCCATCGGGATCGGTCCGTGCAACGCGGGCGTCAACTCGCCGAGAAAATGAAAGAATTGATTCCTCGACAGATGTATGAGATCGCCATTCAAGCGGCGATCGGGAGCAAGATTGTCGCTCGTGAGACCATCGGGGCCATGAAGAAGAATGTGCTGGCAAAGTGCTATGGCGGCGACATTACGCGAAAGCGGAAGTTGCTGGAAAAGCAAAAAGAAGGGAAGAAACGGATGAAAGCGGTCGGTAGCGTGGAAGTTCCCCAAGAAGCGTTCTTGGCGATTTTAAAGGTCGGAGACGAATGAGCCTTGATCAGAACCCTAGAAATGCAGATAAATTGTCCGGTTCCCCCCGTGCCGGGGATCCAGCCTCGCTTTCCGGGGCGAAGGTGACGGAGAACGTGGGCCAACCGGGACGGAAGTCCATCGTTCGGGAGTATGCCGAAGCGATCATCGTGGCCATGTTGCTCGCCTTCGCCATCCGAGTCTTTGTGGTGCAGGCGTTCAAAATTCCATCGGGTTCGATGATTCCCACGTTGCTGATCGGGGATCACATTTTGGTCAGTAAACTGTCCTACGGCCTGCAGTGGCCGGCGGATTGCAAAATGCTCATGAGCTTCCCTCCGGTGAATTGCTACACCTCTACCACCGTGGTCACCTTCGGCAAGCCGCAGCGTGGCGACATCGTCGTATTTCGCTTTCCGGAAGACGAAGAAAAAGACTTTATCAAGCGGATCGTGGGACTGCCTGGAGATACGATCCAGCTCCGAAACAAGGTTGTGCTCGTGAACGGCCAACCGCTCGACGACAAAGCCTTTACCCAACGAATCGACCCAGGCATTATCGAGAGTACCATCAACCCACGTGATAATTTTGGACCGGTGACGGTCCCTGAAGGATCTTATTTTGTGATGGGTGACAATCGCGACCAGAGTCTGGACAGCCGGTTCTGGGGCTATGTGCGAGAAGAAAAGATCCGCGGCAAGGCATTTCGGATCTATTGGTCCTGGAATGGTCAAGGGAATTGGACGGAGTGGGTTCGATGGGAACGATTCGGCAAAGCCATCCAGTAAAAAAAGACGCAAGCGCCTCGCATCCGAATGGAGGCTCGAGTGGGGATAGCGAGGCTCCCTCGCCTAAGGCACTACGCCTGCATCTGCAACGATTTCCAAAGACATCGGTCCTGGTTATTGGGGACCTGATCCTCGATCATTACGTGATGGGGAGGGTGAGCCGGATTTCTCCGGAAGCGCCGGTTCCTGTCGTCCACGTCGAATCTGAATCACTCCGGCTCGGTGGGGCCGCCAACGTCTACAGCAATATCCTGGCGTTGGGTGGGAAGGCTTATCTGTGTGGTGTGATCGGGGCCGACCAAAGTGGAAAGCAATTGGTCGCCGAATTGGGGCACACGAGGGGATTGCTTGGTGGGATTGTGGTTGATCGAGAGCGACCGACCACCAGAAAGAGTCGAGTCATCGCGCATAACCAGCAGATCGTACGGTATGACATCGAAGGCCGTAGCGAGTTGAAAGCGGTCCTCAGACAGAAAATTCTTCGGTATGTGGAATCCAAGCTACGTGAATTGTCCTGCATCGTCGTATCCGACTATGCCAAAGGCGTCGTCTCGTCGGTCCTGATGTCGGAAATCACAAGGCTCGCCGCGTTGCGAAGGGTTCCGGTGATCGTGGATCCTAAGGTCGAGCATTTCAACTTCTATAAAGGTGTCACCGTCATCACACCGAACCATCTTGAAGCAGCGCAGGCATCGGGCATGCACGGAGACGACAACCAAACGATCAATGAAGCGGGCGTCATGATCCGCCAGAGACTCGGGTGTCAGTCGGTTTTGATCACGCGCGGGGAAAAAGGCATGAGTCTGTACGAAGGGGATGGTGCCTCCTGCCATCTTCCGACGAAGGCCAGGCAGGTCTACGATGTCACCGGTGCCGGAGACACCGTCATCGGAACGCTGGCGTTGGCCCTTGCGGCTGGTGCAGACATCAAAACCGGGGCGATCATGGCCAACCATGCGGCCGGCATCGTGGTGGGGATGGTCGGTACAGCGACCGTTTCGCCGAAGCAATTATCCGAGGCCTTTGAAGATGACTAAATCGTCACGCTCGGTTACCGTGGTGATTCCAGCCAGGTTCGGTTCCTCCCGATTCCCAGGGAAGCCGCTGGTCAAGCTGAACGGCAAACCGATGATTCAGCATGTGTACGAACGAGCTTTCGCATGTCGTGCGGTCTCCAGCGTGATGGTCGCGACCGACGATGAGCGTATCAAACAGGCGGTCGAGCAATTCGGCGGTCGGGCGGTGCTCGTCACCGGTGACTATCGGACCGGTACCGATCGTGTGGCGGCTGTGGCCCGTATGTTCAATGGGGACTGCTTCCTTGATTTGCAGGGTGATGAAATCCCATTGAGTCCGGAATTGTTGACCGATCTCATCGTGCCGTTTCTTGGGAGCGGCGCAAGTATGGGGACGCTCAAGCGAGTGATGGACTCGACGGAAGATCTGCTGAATCCCGCGGTGGTAAAGGTCGTGGCCGACGCCAAAGGAGAGGCGCTGTATTTTTCACGAGCTCCGATCCCGTTCGTGCGCGACGATCCAAAGCCGCAAGTCGTTGGCGGGCTCCACTACATCCATCTTGGGTTGTACATCTATACCAAGGAAACCTTGCTCCGATTGGCGGCCTTGCCGACGAGTCGTATGGAAGATGCCGAAAAGCTTGAGCAGCTCCGTGCGTTGGACCATGGGATTCGCATCCGCGTCTGGGAAACCGCGCATGCCTCGCTGCGGGTTGATCGGCCGGAGGATGTGCCCGACGTCGCGGAGCGATTGCAGGACTTCGAGGTGGTCAAACGTGAAGTGCAGAGCAGTAGCCTGTTTCCCAAGTCATGAGCGCCAGAACCGGCGTGGATCGATCTGATGTCCATGAATGAGGGCAACCATGAGTAAATTCATTTTTGTGACCGGGGGTGTGGTCTCGTCACTCGGGAAAGGCCTGGCCTCGGCCTCCATCGGAAATTTACTGGAGAGTCGTGGGCTGAAGATTACGTTTCTCAAACTGGATCCCTACATCAACATTGATCCCGGGACGATGAATCCCTATCAACATGGGGAAGTCTACGTCACGGACGATGGCGCTGAGACGGATCTGGACCTCGGACATTATGAGCGGTTCACGAGCTTGTCGTTGACCAAGGAGAGCAATTACACGACCGGTCGGATCTATCACTCCGTGATCACGAAGGAGCGGCGCGGCGATTATCTTGGTGGAACGGTGCAGGTTGTGCCTCATGTGACGGATGAGATCAAGCAGACGATCATGCGCATCTCGAAGGGTATCGACGTCACGATCGTCGAGATCGGTGGCACGGTCGGTGACATTGAGAGCTTACCGTTTTTGGAAGCCATTCGGCAGATGCCGTACGACGTGGGCCGTGACAATGTGTTGTACGTCCACCTGACTCTCGTGCCATACATCGGAACGGCCGGTGAACTGAAAACCAAACCGACACAACATTCGGTCAATAAGCTTCGTGAGATCGGTATTCAGCCGAACATTCTGTTGTGCCGAACCGACCGGTATATTCCTCCTGAACTGAAGGGCAAAATTGCCATGTTCTGTAACGTGGACAAGGATGCCGTCATCACCGCAAAAGACGTCGAGACCATCTACGAAGTACCGATTGTCTTCCGTAAAGAGGGATTGGACGAATTGATCGTCCGTCAGCTCCATATGGAGACCGGCCAGCCCAATCTTCGAGAGTGGGATGCGATGGTCCAGAAGATCAAGAGGCCCAAACATGAAATCTCTGTGGCATTGGTGGGGAAATATGTGGGGCTGAAGGAATGCTACAAGAGTTTGGGAGAAGCCCTGGTCCACGGTGGAATCGACCATGAAACGAAGGTGAATATCAATTGGATCGAATCCGAAGACATCGAACGACAGGGGACCGAACGGATTTTACGCGAGGCGGACGGCATCCTGATTCCAGGCGGGTTTGGGAACAGAGGAATCGAGGGAAAAGTCACCACCATCAAGTATGCGCGAGAACGTCAGGTGCCGTTCCTCGGTCTGTGTTTGGGGATGCAATGTGCTGCGATCGAGTTCGCGCGGAACGTGGCCGGATTGGCCAACGCCAACAGTGCTGAGTTCGACGAACAGTCCCCTCATCCCGTCATTCATCTTATGCCCGATCAGCATGGTGTGAGTGACAAAGGGGGCACGATGCGACTCGGATCGTATCTCTGCAAACTGGGAGAAGGGACGCTGGCACAGAAGATGTACGGAGTGAGTGAAGTGCGCGAGCGCCATCGTCATCGGTATGAGTTCAACAACGCGTATCGTGAGCAGCTGACCGCCAAGGGACTTGTCCTGAGTGGTCTGTCTCCAGACGGTCGCCTTGTCGAGATCATCGAGTTGAAGGATCATCCCTGGTTTTTGGGCACCCAGTTCCATCCTGAGTATAGTTCCCGTCCGCACCACCCACATCCGCTATTCAGTGGGTTCGTGGGAGCAGCACTACGGAAAAAGCTCGGGCACTAACGGTCGACGATGGCACAGCTTGTCGAAATCGGAACGTTCAAGGTCGGCCAAGGGCAGCCGCCGTTTCTGATTGCCGGGCCTTGCGTGATTGAGAATGAGCAAGTGGTCATGGAGACGGCCGGCCGGATCTCCGAAATCGCAAAGGCCTTGGGAATCCCGTACATCTTTAAGTCGTCGTTCGATAAGGCCAATCGAACGTCCATCACGTCGTTTCGCGGCCCTGGTCTTGAGAAGGGGCTCGCAGTCCTCAAGAAAGTGAAAGATCAGTTGAGGTTGCCCGTCCTGACCGACGTGCATACGGAAGAACAGGCAATGGAAGCTGGGAAGATGGTCGATGTGCTCCAAATCCCGGCATTCCTCTGCCGGCAGACGGATCTGCTGATCGCGGCCGCCAAGACGGGGGCCGTCGTGAACGTAAAGAAGGGCCAGTTTCTCTCGCCTCGTGAAATGGGCAATGCCGTGAAGAAGATCGAGGAATGCGGGAGTCGCCGGATTGTCCTTACCGAACGAGGCTCGTCGTTCGGCTACAACAACCTCGTCGTCGACATGCGGTCCTTCCCTATCATGCGGGGTTTCGGCTATCCTGTTGTCTTTGATGCGACCCATAGCGTGCAGCTGCCGGGCGGGGGAGGGACCCAATCCAGTGGCCAACGTGAATTTGTCGAGCCATTGGCCTGTGCCGCCGCCGGAGCCGGTGTCGACGGATTTTTCATGGAAGTCCATCCGAATCCTGACGAGGCCTTGTCGGACGGACCGAACATGGTCCCATTGCATCAATTGAAACCGTTATTGGAGCGGGTTCTGCGAGTATGGAACGCGACAAACCAGCGAAGCTGACGCAGACTGTTCGAACCTTGAAGGCAGAGAAAGGCCAGAGCAGTCTTGCCGAGGGACGACGCGTGTTGGAAATCGAAGCACGTGCGGTCGAAGCCTTAATCGAACGACTGGATGAACGGTTCGTCAAGGCGGTGGATGTGCTGGTTCGTTGTAAGGGGAAGGTGGTCGTGTCAGGGATGGGCAAGTCCGGTCTCATCGGGCAAAAAATTGCCGCGACGCTGGCCAGCACCGGGACCTCCTCATTTTTTCTGCATCCGGCCGAAGGCGTGCATGGAGATCTCGGCATGTTGGCGCGTCGAGATGTGTTGGTGACGATCTCCAACAGCGGCGAGACTCAGGAATTGCTGCAGTTGCTTCCGTTCGTGAAGCGATTGGGAATTCCGGTGATCTCGTTCACAGGGCGGACGAATTCCACCCTGGCAAAAAACTCCGATGTCGTCCTAGACGTCTCGATTGCGGAAGAAGCCTGCCCGATGGGATTGGCCCCGACTGCTAGCACGACCGCCACGCTGGCGTTGGGCGATGCCCTCGCTGTCGCGCTCTTGCAGAAGCGGGAATTCAAGGAAGAGGATTTTGCTCGATTCCATCCTGGCGGGACGTTAGGGCGTCGGTTGCTCGTCAAAGTGAAAGACCTCATGCATGCGGAACCGGATATCCCGAAGGTCCAGGCCTCCGTCGGAGGCATGGCGGCCATGTTGGAGATGACGGCAAAGAAACTCGGGATGACGACCGTCGTGGATCATGAGGGGTTGTTGGCCGGAGTCATTACCGATGGAGACTTGCGACGATTCCTCCAACGTGGGACGGATTTGGTCAACACGACGGCCGGAGAGCTGGCCACGGCTGATCCCAAGAGCATCGGGCCGGATGAACTGGCCGCGAAAGCGGTCGAAATGATGGAACGGTTTTCGATTACCACGTTAGTGGTGACGGAGAACGAGCGGACCATCCGTGGCGTGATTCATCTGCATGATCTGCTCAAGAACGGAATTGTGTAGGAGATATCGGCAGTCATGAACCGAGTATTGGAAGCGTGGCGAGACATCGGAGCGGACTCGATCAATGTCCCCAATGTGTTGACTCTTGCCCGCATTCTCCTCATTCCGGTCTTCATCATACTCTTCGTCCACCCGACGCCCGACCAGTCATTGGCGGCTGCGATCGTGTTCGCTGTGGCGGCGGTCACGGATATGTTGGACGGGTATATCGCTCGTCGGACAGGTCAGGTGACGAAGCTTGGTAAGTTGCTCGATCCCATCGCGGACAAGCTCCTGGTTCTCTCCGCATTGATCCTTCTCATGAACGTGGAGCGAGTCAGCGCGCTGGTGGTGCTACTGATCGTCGGGCGGGAATTGGCGGTCACGGGTATCCGCGCCATTGCAGCCGGGGAAGGTATGATCATTCCTGCGGAGACGACCGGCAAATACAAGATGGCGTTGCAGGTGGTCGCGATCATCCTGCTCATCCTGGAAGGGACCGGGTTGGCCGCTCTCGGCAACATGCACTTGGCGGGGAGCTTCACCCTGTATCTCTCGCTGGTGTTTGGCTACATTTCCGGTGGGCAGTATGTATGGAGCTTTTGGAAGCAGGTCGTCGCTAAGGGGCTGTAGCCAGGATGTTGAAACTAGCCCCCAGCTTCGTTCTCGCATCGTTCAGACCCTCAACATACCCCAGAGGGTATGCCTCGGCCCTTCACTCGCTGCGGCCTCGCTGGATGTCTAGTTTGAACATCCTGTAGCACATTGGATTGGATTGCTCCATCAACTCGAGAAGCCAGACCTGACATGGGTTTGCAATGGCAGGCTCTCCTTCGAGCACCATTCTTCGTTGTCGGTGCCAGTCTCTTCTTCCTCGTCACAGCCTGCACGGAAAACACAACGCCGCCAACACTCGACGCATTTGCATACCCCAATGAGGGCAGACAGTGTGCGGCAGGATCTCGAACCGGAGCAGCAGGTGCGATCGATGGAAAAGTCTCAACCGACGGGATGAAGTATATGGTTCGCACACCGTCCAACTATGACGCGACCTTTGCCCATCCCTTGCTCATGGTCTATGCCCCAGCTGGACACAGTCGGTGGGAGTCCGAGCGCTTCGTAGGACTCACAACTGCAGCAACTGGTATGGGGTTTGTTGTGGTCTACTCTGACCACAAGCAGATGACCATTCCAGCTATTGAACAGCTTGGAACCATTCCTTCGGAGGTAGCGAAGGAGTGGTGCATCGACGAACAACGAGTGTTTGTCACTGGTCATTCGGATGGCGGCACGGCCTCAATGGCGATGGCCGTGCTTGAGAAGACGAGGAAGATTCCGACAGCCATCGCGCCGAGCGCGGCAGGATGGATGGGAAAAGATCTAGGAGAATTCCAATGCCGAGATCCCATCCCAGTCATGATCATGCACAGCAAGAACGACAAACTCTTCCCTGGTTGGGGTGCGGAAACCGCGCCCTGGTGGGCAGACTGTAATCGCTGTGATGTGACCAAGACGAAAACCATGGAGGGAGGCTGTCGCGCGTATCAGGGCTGTGCTTCCGGCGGGGCGACGCTCTACTGCGAAGGCACCGGCAGCCATCGTGACTGGCCGAACCTCAATCGAATTATGCTGGACTTTTTTATGCATCCAGAAACATATCAGTGACGATTGTGCGGATGGCCCATTTCGGCAAATAGTTTTTGCAGGTTGTTCAAAAAGTTCTTCCAGCGAAGCCGCAGTAAGCGAGGAGGTGAGACGTACCTCGCAGCCGTACGTTGAGCCTCTGCGCGATGCGAGAACGAAGCTGGAGGATTTTTTCAACAATCTGCTGTCTTGTGTCTCGTTCCTTCCTGTGTTAATCCCTTCGCCCTGGCTTTATCGAAGGACATATCGCGAACGTAGTTTTTAAACTCGATACGTAGATGGACCAACAAGTACTCATCGTCGGACTCACGATCGTCGGCTATCTGTTGGGAGCGGTGCCGTTCGGCGTCGTCATTTCCAAGGCGATGGGCTTCCCTGATCCACGCACCGTCGGGAGCAAGAACGTCGGCTTTACGAACGTCCTGCGTGTCTCCGGTAAGAAGCCCGGCATCCTCACCTTGATCGGCGATATGGGCAAAGGGTGGGTGATGGGGTATGCGGCGACGCAGCTGTTGCAAGATGAATGGGCCATTCTTCTCGTCGCGCTCGCTCCATTTCTGGGCCATCTCTTTTCGCCGTTTCTCGGGTTCAAAGGGGGAAAGGGCGTCGCGACCGCACTTGGCTCTGTCCTGGGCGTCGCACCGTTGATCGGTCTGATCCTTCTGCTGGCTTGGCTCGGTGCCGTGGCCCTCTGGCGCTACTCTTCCGGCGGCGCACTGACGGCGTTCGGTCTCTTCCCCGTCATTGCTGCGCTGCTTCGCCCGAGTGCTGCCTTCGTCTCGTTTGCTCTGGTGGTGACGGGGCTTATTCTCGTGAAGCACAAGGGCAATATTGAGCGGTTGCGGAAGGGGACGGAGAGTAAAATGGGGGAGAGGAAGAATTAGGGAAGCAGCCTGGTCGTCCTTCTTGCTCGCCGAACGCACGTCTTCCGAAGGGCCTCTTTCGATGTACGCAGTGAACGACAACCTGACTGCTCCTCATTCATTGTTGAGAGAGGAGGGAAAAGCAATAATGCATGTGTGCAGGTTTGGATTCAACCGGACCGCCCTAAGGAGAGGGAGAGAAGTAACGGACCAGTGAACAACAGCTGCAGAAAATGTTATTCAGAACAGAGAAAGATGATGTCAGGTTTCAGTCGAGGCGGCTTATGATCGCATTGATCGCCAATGGCTAAAACCGTTTTAGGCACTGCGGTATCGTAATGTTTTCTCGAGTCGGTAGTTAAAGTCACCAGTCTGACTTAGCAGATACAGAATATCGATTTGATTTAAGGCGTCACGCAGAACTGTCTCGGAAGCAAAGGCGTTGTTCTGTTCTCGAAGCTTAGGTAAGAACTCCTCATCCTGCTCTATAAACTGTGGAGCAGTCCAATTCACCCAACCGCCATCCAGCTGCAACTTGAATCGACACCAATCAGAAATGACAACTACTGCCGCGCGTCTACGATCCGAGCGCTGGAGCTGTACTGCTGCCTTGTAGGTTATAAAGAGCAGATAGTTTACAGAGGCGTATGGCGATAATCGACTATACGCCGGGTTGCCTGCCAGGCTCTGAACAGTCAATTCGAAGTCCACATCATCTGTGCCGACCATCTTGATCTCGAAATCAGTCTGGCTTTCGCAAGGGTGAATAGCTGTTGCGTCTGAACCCTCTCTGAATGCCTCAAGCTCCGTTATCGTCCAACCCTGCGAGCTAAGCCATTCTGCAACCTGCAGCTCCGTGACGCGACCAAGGTAGATTCGACAGCGTTGGTGACGGCGCAGATGATCTGCATGATGCATCCAGCGTTCTTTGAGATCCTCTCGGTACTGAGCCCGCAGACCAGGGGCAACTGCACCATCCTGTAGAAGGTACTGATGAATCGGGCTTGTCAGTCGCTTCAAGTGCCCTCGCTCTAGGGCCAGGGCAAACACGGAATGATGGAGAGCCACGGCGTCCGGTGTGGAGTGCCAAGATTTTACGTCCTGCCAAATGTCGTCTGGTAGGTATACCTCGCGTAGCGCTGAACATAATTCGCGCACCTTTTCTAAGCTCTCGATGGATGTCCCTTCGATCGGGAAAGGCGACTGACACGGACATTCGGTCATATACTCACTTTGTTCGCCTAGCTATGCACCGACGGACATCGTACAAACAGCTGTCCCCAAAGCTGTTGGTGTGTTGGAATACTGAATGGGGAGCGGAGCACGATATTGAGAAAGATGCTCACGTGATTAAGGCGTTCGCGGAAAATGTGCCCCATTCCAACGAGATGAGTAACACGACATTTCATGGGCCCGGCGATTGGGCTGAGCCGGTTGAGCTCTCTGCGGACTGGGTTGCATACGCATATTCGTTTGGCTCACCCATAGTTATCTGTTCCTTGGCCCAGTCTTGGCGGATCTTTTTAGCTGCCCTTTTGATTCTGTTCACTAAGGGCTCAACGCGATTGGACTCGTGGGGTTCGCCTTTCCCCATTGGTTCAATGCCAAGCTGCTGCAATTTCAAAAAGACCGGTGCCATGGCAGTCTCGGGGGCGCGAAAGAACACGCTGCCGCGGATGCGGACGAAGACCCAGCCAAGCCGTTCAAGAATCGCCTGCCGTTCAAGGTCGCGGTGTAGCTGTTCCGGTGTATGCCACTTCTCGCCGTCGCATTCCACCGCGAGGCGTCGGTTTTTCCCCTCCACCATGAGATCGATTCGGTACGCACCGACCGGCCATTGTGGCTGTACCCGGTAGCCGGCTGCGAGGAGTCGCTGGAGCACCTGGTTTTCAAGTACCGAGTCGGTCTGTGTGCCGTAGTTCTCCTTGGCTTGTAGGATCGCCTGTGGATCGCGGGCATGCTGAATGAGTCGGCGGCGGAGATCGCCGTCTTTGAGATGAGCGTCCGGGTCCAATGAATGGACGATCCAGAGTTGATTGCGCGCGCGGCTTACCGCGACGTTGTAGCGTTTCTTGTACAAATCTTTTGGCCCCGCATCACGGCAAGGAAGTTGGCCGTCGTCTGGTGGTCCGTCGACCATCGAGAGAAAGACGACATCTCGTTCGTCTCCCTGAAACTGCGCGGCATTCCCGCAGAGGAGGCGGTACTTTTCAAACACATCCGGTGACAACCGCTTCCGAAGTAGGCTCTCAATCAGCAGCGCCTGCTCATCCCCGAGCAACGAAATGATGCCGAAGCTGGTCGGACGCCCGGATTCGTTTCGGGCATAGGCTGGATCATTCAGGCATGCGCAGACCAACGACGCGATTTCCTCGGCCTCAACCCGGTTGATCTTGCCTTGGCCGTCACGAAAGCCTTGTACGTGATGCGCCACGAGAGCGGGACGCAGGCTTGCTGACAGCGGCTCACGCAGCGGACGAATCGCGTGACTGTAGGAAAGCTGATTGCAGAACTCGATGATCTCGGGCACGCAGCGGAAATGCTCGCGCAGGGCGATCACGCTGCCGAAGGCAGTTTCCGCGAGATCATAAATCGACGTCTGTCCGTCGTACAGGTGACTATTCGGAACGCCTCGGAGGTCTGTGGCAATGAGACGTTGGACCTCATCCAGACGCTGGCCCACCGCATCGGGCGTGACCTGCTCCTTATCGCCGACCACGACGTGCTCGTGCCCGAGATAGAGCGCCGCGAGCGCGGTCACGTCGCTCTGGCTGGCCTCATCGATGATCACCACATCGAATTTCGTATTGCGTGGATCGAAGCTCTCATACACGCGACTCAAGGGCATGATCCAGACCGGGACCGCCCGGCGCGCGGAGACGAGAAGTTCTCGTATCCGTCGTAATAATTCCGGTACGCGCTTTCCGGTTCCCTTGCCGACTTTATGAATCGTCTGCACAAAGCCCATCAAGGCCTGCTGTGTGTGTAATGCGGTGCGATCACGCTGTGCCGCCCATGTCTCGTACTCGATAATCTTTCCTGCGACGTGCCGTAACTCCTCTTCCATTCGGTCGAGCCGTCCTTGAAGATCCGTCATCGACACGGCTGCACGACGCTCCAACTCTTGAAGCCACTGCCGCCATCGCCAGGCTGCCTCCGCATTGCCCGGCGGTTGCGAATGGTCGTGTGGCATGTGGCGTTTGGCGATGGCCTGTGCCCATGCAGGCGCGGTTGGTTCCAACTTTGCCAGGAGAGTCAGACGGTTGTCGTAAACGTTGCGGAGACCTTCGAGCCGGGCGATCTCCATCGAGAGGCCCTCGTAGTTGTCGACGTCCCAGGCGTCCTGGGCTTGGAGCAGTCGTGATGCAACAGCACTCTCTGGGAACCCTGTGAGATAGGTCCGTTGCGTCTGCAAGGCTGCCGACAATTCGGCTTGCCGGAGCAGCGCAGCCTGCGCTTCGACAATCTCCGCCAACCCGTGAGACCCGGCGCGTTGCACGCGCGCCAACTCACCATGATCGCCGGGTACAGGCGGATGGGCAGCCAGCCACGCGTCCCACCGAAAACCTGCCGTGCGAAGTTCTTCAATCAGTGGCTCCCAGACCGTTCCACGCCATTCAAGACGCCGGCGTATTTCTGCCGCGTATCCATGAGCCGCTCGTTCCGGTGAACGTCCGAGGCTTTCAACCGACGGCCCCTCGAGGCTTTCTACGGCACGGCGCCAGCGGGCGGCAAAACGATTCCGGCTCTTCTCCAACTGCGCCCTCGTATGCAACGCACGAAACTCATCCAGGGTGCGTGGCTCACGATCTTCTACGCGGCAGGATTCGATGAATAGATGCCAGGCCCGCCGTGTAAGTTTCGTCTTCAAACCGAATGACCCGCCTCCTTCCAGGAAGGCCACGATGTCGCCGAGCATCGATGCTGCTTCATCCAGCGAGCGATCTGGTGGGAGCTCCGGCCCATGTGCCATCATGAGGCGGTGAGCCGTTCCAGATTCATGTGCCAACGTGTCCACAACCGCCAGGAGGTCTTGCCAAGCTTCCTGTAACTCCCCACCAGTCCAGCCGGCGAACAGGACTTCGCGTAGCCAGGTTTGGTCTTCGGCCAGGATTGCCGCTGCCTGCTGGACGCGCTGATGAAGGTCTTGGAGTTGTGTCGTGGTGTAATCGCCTACCGCGTGACCGTCCCACAGGTCTGGCCGGTGCGCTTGCGCGCGGACATCTGCACCTGCTCGCTCCGTCGCGAGAAGGCGGAAATCTGCCGGTGTCACGAGCTCCGCCAGCGCCGGTTGAGGCACGGCAAGTTGTGCCTCGTCTTCCGGCGCAAGGGTATCTTGTGAAGCGTACAGCTGCCGAACCTCGGCGTCCGTGAGCGGACACACCATCCCAGGTTGGAGCGGTCCTGGGATCCACCCATCTCGTTCGATACCTGCCTTCACCCGCCGCGCGACGTCGATCGGGCTGAACCCTTCGCCACCGTGCACAATCGCTTCGATTTCACTGAACCGGGCATCCCGGAGTTGCCGACGCAACGCGTCTTTTTCGTGGAGCAACGTTCGCCGTTTGTCGCGGAGCAACCTGGCTTCCCGTCGCAAGCTTGCCGCATCGGAACGTGAGAGCCGGTCGGCAATATCCTGTGCCGCCGTCGAAAGCTGTGCCTGACTCTCTGCATCGCTTTCGAGGACACTGAGAGCTAACGGTTGGAGCGCCTCGTCGACCTGCCGACGCAGCACCCGCAACGCCTTCGTCGTGTGGGCGGTCACCAACACCGATTTGCCCTGTGAGAGGAGGTAGCCCAGTAGATTCGCAATTGTGTGCGTTTTACCCGTGCCTGGTGGGCCTTGCACGAGTACGGACTTCGCCGTCGTCAATCTCGCTGCGATGTCGTACTGTTCCGCGTTTGCCGGCTTGCTAAACAAGATGTCCGGCTCCGGTTCAGGCTGGACCTTTGGCCCCTCGCCATCACTGCGTAGGGGAAGCTCGGATGGAGCTGTGGTCTCTACGCCCACGATACGCGAGAGTCCCTCGGGAGGCTCCGTGTCCTTCTTATCCAAATCCTCCAGGATGTACTCGAGGGTGGTGCTCAGCCCAGCCGTCCGTGGACGCAGGTACAAGAGCGGTTCACGCCACATGCTCGGCTGTGTGGGTACTGCGCCACGCATCTTGCCGTCGAGAAACTCACCGTCATTGAACAGCCCCTGCACAAGCCGACGGTAAAAGCCATCTGTGCTCTCGCCGCCGAGCGGCTCCACCGGCTGTTCCTCTAACTCTCTGTCGAAATGAGCAATCATTCGTCCTTCGATGCTCGGCACGAGTCGAAGCAGGGCGCGGTGCAATTCCACCTTTTCCGTCCCAGTATTGAAGCGAAATTCAGGTAACAGCGGGTCGAATTCCAAATAGATCCGCTGCATGAGCACCGGATGGTGGATGCCGTGTTCCGGAACACTGAGCATTCCATCCGCAAGGACAAGGTCTACCTGATCGCCCTCGCGCTGTATCATGGTCCACAGTGCATGTATGCGGTCGAACAGATGACGTGCTGCAATCGCCGGCCGCTCTGCCTCTGCCCACTTCGTCCGTACGAGCCGCCACTCGTTCAAGGCTTCCAGGCGTTCCCGGGCATCGGTAAGGGCAACGGTGCTGGTCTGCTTGTCCTTGCCTTGAACATGACGGAACTCTAGGACCTGGACCTCTCCCTCTACTGACTGCCATCCAGGCTTGAGCCAGTCGTCCAAGATCGCAGGTGGTCCTGGGCAGGGCGTCAACCGTGATCGCTGGATCCGAATGAGTGGTTCCAATTCGACGTCTGCTGTGTCATTGGTCTCATCCTCCGTGCGGTCTCCACGCCGGACAGTCACACAGGGATGCAGAGGCCAGCTATCGATCCGCATCACATCCGACCCGGACAAATCGCGGACCACGGGATTGCGAAGTTCGTTCAGGCCCTTCAGGAACTTGAATGTCTGAATCAATCGTTCTTTGGCGGTCTGCCTAGCGGTCACCTTCGTCCTCATCGTTAGGTGGCTAGTGATTCTTACGTGTGCGGCAGCACTTGTCAACGCTCTCTGAAACACCGCGTCGGCTTGTTACACCGACGGGTATAACTGTGCGGAGTAGGTGAGGAGCTTTTTGCAGTCTTTTAAGGTGAGGTTCTGGCCAGCTCCGTAGGCGACATCAATCGTGGCACGACCTGGTGAAGAATTGCAGATACGCTGGCTAGAGCTCGCTTTCTCAGAGAACGATCGTCGCCTCAACGTGATGCGAGACTAAAAGTGCACATTCAGACCAAAGGTCACCATATGTCCATTGTCCTCAAATCGTTTACCGCGAAGGGATGCATCCTGCGACTCGATTTTCTCAAGCCAAATATGCCGATAGGTCCCATCGAGCGAGACATATTCGGTGAGAAAGAGCTGGAGTCCTCCTCCCGCGTGTGCGCCGAATCGATGTTGTGTCTTGTCAAAGTCGCCGGGGCCCTCGACGTTCGTGAAGTACCACCCGGCCCCGCCTAGAATAAACGGAGAGAGTCGTTTTGTGCCAAAGGGATAGAGCAACACTGAGCCTTGTACAGGAAAGGTTCGGACTTTGGTGGCATTGATGTCCGTTCTGCGATAGTCGACCGAGCCTTCAACGGCAAGAAAGTGGAATGGGTGAATTCTGACCTGACCGCCGCCAAACCAGTTGTCGTCACCCTCTTTGGTATCAAAATAGGTCGCCCGACCTCCAATAGAGAAGAGCCCAATATTGACGTCATCGAAGAGCGTTTCTCCCATAGCCATGGTGGTATTCCCTTCATAAAGCATTCCACCCAGAGTGACGGTCAGGGCCACCAAGACGACCGGTAGTTTCAGCACGCGCATCATTACGTCTTACCTCCCCGTAAGATTCCAGAATTCTGTACAGCTCTAGTCTTTAGACGTGGGTGGCTGGTCTGTGTAAACGCTGAGTGAGAAAATATTTCAGAAGATGGGGAGGCTGCTTAGCCCGGTGTTTCAGTTGATCAGGAAGACCATTACATAGCGAGGATGCTGACGTGTGCTGAGTAACCGAGTTGTGCGAGGAGTTGCTCTCAGTTGTCCTAAGAGAGGCCAAACGTTCTACCGTGAGGACCAGGCCAAGTTGTTCTCATAAAGAGGGCTAGTCCTCTGGAATGAATTAACGCACGGCAGGGCTAAGCAGTACGCGAAGTTTTTCTCCGTGTCCGGGTTGAGCGTCGCGTTATGCGTGCTGTCTTTTCAGTTAACACGAGTAAGCCAGCCAATGCTTCATTGACTGCCTTTGAGTTGGGAAACGCCTTGGCAATGGCCGGCTCCAACAGGACGACCGAAGACCCTGCAGCTACTGCCGAGTAAAATTTCCCTCTTTCAAGTTTTGTAAAGTCCGAGCGCTTGTACTCCGAACGTGTGTCGTCTTTATCCTTCTTCATATAATTTCCTTTCATTGCGCGTCATGTGGCGGGCGTTGATGATTCGAATGGCGTCTGGTCGATAGGTATGTGAGACAACGAGTAGCCGACTTAATCGGGACATTCCAAAGGTAATATACCGCAGCTCGCCGATGGAGTGATCCGGATCAGGGCCTGAAAGAGCCAGTCGGTCCAGAAATACCGAAGCCGCTTCGTCGAACGAGATTCCGTGTTTACGAAGATTGATTTCGGCTTTGCGCGGATCCCACTCAAACTTCATGGCCAAATCTAGCCCCTTGTGCCATGCAGAACGACCTGTTGCTCAGCCGAGAGCCTGCAGCGGAAAATCAACTAGTACAGCAGAACTGCTCATGAATAAGGCGACTAGGTCCCGATCCATGCTTTGCGTCTCTCAGACAAAATGCGGCGGTAGTAGGGCATGACGTCCGCTTCTTCATAAACCATGCGTAGAATGAGTTCGGCGTAGCGCGTACGATCGTGACACAGTACTCTGCGTCCCTTGGTTAGGATCTCACGTAGGAGTGGGCTGTGAGTCCGATCAAGATCTATGAGATCCACCGGGCGACCAACGGTCAGTGCAAGATCTTCAATGATGGCTATGTGAGTCTGAGCCGTAAGCGGAGTGGTCGTTGCAACCGCGATATCGAGATCACTATCGTTGCGAGTGCGATCCTTGGCCATCGACCCGAAGAGTATAGCCAATGCAACGGACGGGTAGCGGGACATCACAGACTCGATCTTTCCGTCTAGATCAGCATAAAGGGCTGGACTCTGTCGTTGCATACTTTTGAGTATCATGAATGCCTGGAAGCTGCAAGGCGATGTGGGAACAACGGTCATACGGTAGCCCATCGAATTGACTCTCTTTCACCCCCTTCATATAATGCGACCCGTTCGTCGTTTTCCTTATCCGACCTACACTTATGCGATCGCTCTTCAATGGGAACTCAATAGCAAAACTGGCTCAATTGCGAGCAGGCTTGCGCCATGCGTTTGCCGTTCAACCGGTGTCTCAACCTCTGACCATCGAAGATGCCCAACTACTCGAACGAATTGCCGAGACGATCGTCAAACGCGGGATGACGGCTCCGGCCACGATGTTTTTGGAATCGATGGGGCCGATGAATTTTCTGGGAAGTCAGGCTCTCCATTTCCTGACACCGATCATCGATTGCGCGTTCAACGTCAAGGAAGTCGAACAGGTCGCGCGGTTACTTGAAAGCCGGGACACCATCACTCGGCTGGTCACCCTCATTGAAGCCAAGTCTGCTCCAAAGGGAGCAACGGCTCAATGACCGTTTCTGTTTCCACTCCTCCCAAGATCGATCGTCCCATCAATGTGATCGTCGCTACCGATTGTGGTAGCACCACCACCAAAGCCATCCTCATTGAAAAAATCGGAGACACTTACCGGCAGACGTACCGAGGCGAGGCGCCGACGACGGTCGAAGCGCCGTTCGAGGACGTGACACGCGGTGTGTTGAACGCGATCGCGGAAATCGAAGAGCTTTCAGGCCGAAAGATCTTGGACGGCGATCAGATCATCACTCCCTGTCGTGATGACAGGACGGGGGTGGATATCTACATCTCTACCAGCAGTGCCGGTGGCGGGTTGCAGATGATGGTGACCGGTGTCGTGCAGAACATGACGGGTGAAAGCGCGCAACGTGCCGCATTGGGGGCTGGAGCGATCGTCATCGATGTGTTGGCGGCCAACGATGGCCGCTTGCCGTACGAAAAGATCGAGCGTATCCGCTCCATGAGGCCGGACATGATTCTGATGTCGGGAGGAACCGATGGAGGGGCGGTGACACATGTCGTGGAGATGGCCGAATATGTGGCGGCGGCAGAGCCACGGCCACGGTTCGGTGTGACGTACAAGTTGCCCTTGATCTATGCAGGGAACAAGGAAGCGCAACCGCAAGTCAAAAAAATCTTGGAAGACAAATCGGCGCTGGTGGTGACGGAGAATATCCGGCCGGTCTTGGAACGAGAGAATCTAGCTCCGGCACGCAACAAGATTCATGACCTGTTCCTTGAACACGTCATGCAACAAGCTCCCGGCTACAAAAAGCTGATCGAGATGACCGGTGCGCCGATCATGCCGACTCCCGCTGCGGTCGGTCTTATTATGGAGACGATCGCGAAGCGGGAGCATCTGAATCTGATCGGAGTCGATATCGGTGGGGCGACGACGGATGTGTTCTCCGTCTTCGATGGGGTATTCAATCGGACGGTCAGCGCCAATCTCGGCATGTCCTACAGTGTGTCGAATGTGCTGGCTGAGGCGGGACTCGCCAATATCATGCGTTGGGTACCCTTTACGATCGATGAGCAAACGTTGCGCAACCGCATCAAGAATAAGATGATCCGTCCGACGACGATTCCGCAAACGCTCGACGAACTGCAGATCGAACAGGCGATTGCACGAGAAGCTTTGCGGCTGGCGTTGATCCATCATAAGTCGCTGGCGACAGGGCTGAAAGGTGTGCAGCAGGAGCGAACGATTTCAGATGTCTTCGAACAACAGACTTCCGGCAAGTCGCTGATCGATATGTTGAAGCTGGATTTGATCGTCGGGAGCGGGGGCATCCTTTCTCACGCCCCACGCCGTATCCAATCGATGCTGATGATGGTCGATGCCTATGAACCGATGGGCTGCACCAGATTGTCCGTGGATAGTATCTTCATGATGCCGCATCTTGGCGTCTTGTCCACCATCAACGAGAAGGCGGCGACTGACGTATTCGTCAGAGATTGCATGGTCTATCTTGGGACCTGTGTCGCGCCGATCGGACAGGGGAAGGACGGAGCGGTCTGTGCGGACTACGAAATAGTCTGGCCAGATGGCAAAGCCACGAAGGAACAGCTGAAGTTCGGAGAGCTGCGGCTCTATCCATTGGATGCTGAGCAACGAGCCTCGATCAAGGTTCAACCTGCCAAGGGATTGAATATGGGGGCGGGGGTTGGTGTGGCCGTGACCAAAGAAGTTCACGGAGGGGTCGTGGGGTTGTTACTCGATGGCCGTGGCCGACCGCTCAAATTTCCCGCTGAGCAACAGGCTCGCGTCGCGGCTCTGACGAAATGGTTCACAGCAGTTGATCTTTATCCGAATGGAAGCTAACGGCAGGTTGGGCTATCAGCTATAGGCCACCAGCTATTCGCTCTTAGGAAATGGCGCATTCCTACACTCCAGGCCTCACCGTCACCGACCATACGGTCATCCATCGTCGCCGCATGTTGCCTCTACCTGGGAACGTGTTGGTAAAGGTGGGTGATACGGTCCGTTCTGATCAAGTCGTGGCGAGGGCGGAGTTGCCGGGGAAGGTCTTTCCGATCAACCTCGCCAATCAGCTCAGCGTGGCACCGGGAGAAATCAAGGAATACCTGACGAAGAGAGAGGGTGAGCGGGTCGAAAAGGACGAGATCCTGGCCGAGAATAAGCCGCTGATCAAATGGTTCAAGACGGAGATTCCTTCGCCGGTTACGGGGACGATTGAATCGGTGTCCTTGGTGACCGGACAAGTCCTGTTGCGCGAGCCTCCTCGCGTGCTCGATCTGCTGGCCTATGTGGATGGTGTCATCGTCGACACGGTTCCGCAGCAAGGGGTCGTGGTCGAAACGACCTGCAGTTTGGTGCAAGGCATCTTCGGAATCGGTGGAGAAACGTCGGGTGAGATTGTGATGGCGGTGAAGGCGCCGGATGAGGCCGTGACACCGGGCCATCTCACCTCCGCCATGAAAGGGAAGGTCGTGGTCGGAGGTTCCTTTCTGTCCGCCGATGCGATGAAACAGGCTAAAACGGTCGGAGTCGCCGGCCTGGTGGTCGGCGGCATTCACGATGAAGATCTGCGCGCGTTGCTGGGCTATGACCTTGGTGTTGCCATTACAGGGACAGAACAGGTGGGGTTTACATTGATTCTGACCGAGGGGTTTGGAACGATTCCCATGGCGGCGAAGACCTTCACGCTGCTCTCGGCGCATGCCGGTCGGCAAGCCTCGATCTCCGGGGCAACGCAGATTAGGGCCGGCGTGATTCGTCCTGAAATTATCGTTCCGCAGGCAGGCGCACAGGCAAAGGGAGCGGCTCGGGCACAACGTGAGGGCATCAGGCTTGGCGATCCGGTCCGTATCATCCGTGACCCCATGTTTGGGCGTATCGGCGAAGTCTCGGCTCTTCCGCCGGAACTCACCAAGATTCCCACGGAGAGCGAGGTGCGGGTGTTGGAAGTCACGTTTTCAGATGGAAACAGAGTCGTCATTCCACGGACGAATATCGAAGTGATTGAGGGGACGTAAAGCGTGAAGCGTGAAGGATATCTCGTGGAAGGTACATGTGGCCGCTTCGTCGGGCCTTTGCTAGTCGCGATCTTCTGTGCGTCGAGCGTGCTACCGTCTTACACTGCGGCTGAGACAGCGATCAGTGCTCCTCAAGATGTGCAGGTCTTCGATACGCCGAGCGATGGAGGAGGTAGCCTCACTGTGCAGTGGACTCCCGCGTCGTGGGATAGTTCGGAGCTTCGGTATCAGGTCCTGCTTGGTGATGCCTCCTCGACCGATCCGTCGACCTTCACGGTCATGGCGGAGTTTCCGGCGAACACCAAATACGTCAAAGACACAGAGACCGTCTGGTGGACAAGGGACGTCGACAAGACCTGGCATCACGTTGTCCTCAGAACGGCAAAGGACATCGAGATCAAGGATGGGACGTCCTATGCCGTGTCTGTCGCAACGGTGCGCGACGATCAGCGGATCTTCACTCCGGTCATAGTTGCCACTCCATCGCCTGATTGGTTCAACTGGAACCAACTCAATAATCTCATCATTGCGATCTCGTTCGGGGGGCTGATCTTCTACACGATCAGTCACGCCAAACGAAACGAAATTTTCCTGCGTCGTATTCCGGGTCTGGATGCGGTCGACGAAGCGATTGGGCGCGCGACCGAGCTGGGCAAGCCGGTCCTCTACTTAACCGGGGCTCATGATCTGCATGATCCCTCGACGGTCGCCGCAGCAGTCATTTTGGGAAAAGTCGCGAAACGGGCGGCGCTCTATGAAACGGAATTGATGGTACCCCATCGCGAGCCGATCACGATGGCAGTCTGTCAGGAAATTACCAAGCAAGCGTATTTGGAAGCGGGGAAGCCTGATCTCTTCAAGGAAGACGCGAACTTCTTTATCACGTCGGATCAGTTCAGTTACGCGGCGGCGGTAGATGGCATCATGCTGCGGAAAAAACCGGCCGCGAACTTCTTCATGGGTCATTATTTTGCCGAGTCGCTGTTGCTCACCGAAACCGGTGCGAGCACCGGTGCGATCCAGATCGCCGGAACAGACGCCGACCACCAATTGCCCTTCTTCGTGACCACCTGTGATTATACGTTGATTGGCGAGGAGCTCTATGCAGCCAGCGCCTACCTCTCCAAAGAGCCGGTTCAGATCGGGACGCTGCGCGGGCAGGATATCGGGAAGGCCGTGATCCTCACGGCCATTGCCGTGGGAACGGTGTTGGCCACGTTCGGGGCCGTGACGGGTGCAGAGTGGCCACAGATTATTTTGGATTTTCTCAGTGACGTGAAATGATTTTTCTTCGACGACAACTACCCCTGCTGATCACGCTGGTCGCCGGTCTTCTCTTTGCAGCCCAGTACTATGTCCCGCATCCGGCGTCAGAACAGATGCTGACCTCGGCGACAAAGTGGCTGCAGATCATCGGTGGGTTCGCACTGGTCTTGGGCGTGACCAGTTTGTTTCACCTCCATGCCGTCAAGATCCGGCGCCAAGAAGCCGGGTGGGGCTATAGCCTCGTACTCTATGCCGGGATGCTCGGCACCATTGCTGTGGGATTATGGGCCGACGGGAAAGAGAGCATCGAGGGGGTCATGACGTCGTTCGGCTGGGTCTACAACTACATGATGGTCCCCTTGCAAGGGACCATGTTTGCCATCCTGGCGTTTTTCATCGCGTCCGCTGCCTATCGTTCGTTCAGGGCCAGAAGTCGTGAAGCGGCAGTCCTGTTGGTGGCGGCCGTCATCGTCATGATGGGGCGAGTGCCACTCGGTGAGTATCTGGTTCCTCTGAGTGGCGATGTGGCATCGTGGATTCTGAATGTGCTCAACGCTTCGGTGCGCCGCGCCATTTTGATCGGCGTGAGCCTCGGCGCGATCGCCTTGTCGTTCAAGATCATTTTCGGTGTGGAGCGGTCGTATCTTGGCGGAGGGAAGGAGTGAAAAGTAAAACGTGAGAAGTAAAAGGCAACACAGTGACCTTCCCTGAACGCATGCTCAAGATCGACCGACGGATCATTTTTCTGGTGATCGGTCTGTGCACGCTCTTGCCGTTGCTCTATCCGGTGGGTTTGCCGATCAAGATTTCGTCGGAGGTGCGTGGCGTATACGATCACATCGAATCGTTGCCGGAGCAGTCGGTCTTTCTCTTGTCGATCGATTTCGATCCGGCGTCCAAGCCTGAACTCTATCCGCAAGCGATTGCGCTCCTGCGCCATGCCTTTAGAAAGAATCTTCGAGTGATTACCATGACACTCTGGGTGTCCGGAACCGGCATGGCGGATCAGATCGTGACGCAGGTTGCGAAGGAAATGAGCAAGGAATACGGCACCGACTATGCCTTTCTTGGATGGAGTCCCGGCGGCCAAGCCGTGATCATCAACATGGGGCAAGATCTCTACTCGGCCTTCCCGAGTGACTACGGGGGAAGGCCGACGAAGGAGTTGGCGGTGCTCAACGGAGTCCGCAACCTGAAAGATGTTGGGTACATGGTTGACTTGGGTGCCGGCAAGCCGGGGGTGGAAGAGTGGTACGTCTTCGGGAAGGATAAATATAAATTCGAGCTTGGTGGTGGCTGCACGGGTGTCATGGCGCCGGGATTGTATCCCCTGTTGCGAAGTGGGCAAATCAATGGACTCATCGGCGGACTCCGGGGCGCGGCAGAATACGAGATTCTGATCGATCAGAAAGGCCAGGCGGTGGCGGGGATGGATGCACAGTCGGCGACGCATATCGCGATCATCGTACTGGTGATCATCTGCAACGTGTTCTATCTGTCACTCAGGCGGGCTGCTCGAGCGCAGGGTCAGGCTGGGTGAGGTGTAAGGAAACGGCATGGATGCGACGATATTCGGGGCTTGGGTGGCGACAGGGCTGACCCTGTTGATCTTCTCATTCCTGTACAAAGACAACCCACTCTTCAAGCTAGCGGAGCATCTCTATGTGGGCGTCTCAGTCGGCTACACGATCGTGAAAGCCTACGATACCGTCCTTGTCCACTTGGTCGTCAAGCCGATCGTGGAACAGGGAGAGATCAGCCTCCTGATTCCCGTCGGCATCGGAATGCTCATGCTGACCAGGTATGTGCCGAAGGCGGCCTGGATGTCGCGCTATGCCTTCGCTTTTATCGTCGGGATGGGGGCTGGGTTGGCGATCCCTCGAACCATTTCCTCGTTCATCTTGAAGCAGGTCGAGGATACCATTCGACCGCTCTTGTCGATCGGAGGGTCGGACGGCGTCACCTTTTCGATGAATCTCCTCAACCCCGCCAGCAATCTGAACGCAATCATTATTCTGCTTGGGGTGAGCTCAGTCCTCTTCTACTTTTTCTTTTCGATCGAGCATACCGGGGCGGGTAAGGTGGTGGCGCGGACCGGCATCATGTTCTTAATGATTTCGTTCGGAGCGGCTTTCGGCTACACGGTCATGGCTCGCATGTCACTTTTGATCGGGAGGTTGACTGACTTGATCGAATACTCGGATGCCTCCTACGGCCGTCCGACGATCTGGTTGCTGATGGGTATCGTTGGTGCGCTCTTCCTGCTGTCACGAAAGCGCCAAGAACATCCGCCTGATAGTCATTAGCCGGTTGCAGCTTCCGGCGTCCGTCTCATACAATACCCTCCGCCATGACGTCCGGAGTCGTGAAAGATCCTACTCAGTATCCGGTGCTGCGGAATCTACAATTTTCTCCCATTAAGCAGGGGGAAGATCAACTGGTCGTGCTCTGGGACCCGAGCGGCTTGAGCAAAGAGAAGCTGGTCCTCCCGCTCAACTTTTTCTTCATCGTGCAACATTTCGATGGAGACCATTCCATCCAGGACATCGGTGCTCTGTATCTGAAGCGGTTTGGCGAGTTTCTCTTGCCGAGCAAGGTGGAACAGCTGGTGGCGGATCTGGATGAGAAGCTCTTCCTGGAAGGCTCTCGAACCGAACAGGCGCGCGAACAGGCTCGACTTGCGTATCGACAGCAAGCGCTGCGGCCAGCTGCATTTGCCGGGCGGAGCTACGAGGCGGATGGCGCCAAGTTGAAGAAACAGGTCGATGGATTCTTTTCATCGGGTGAAGGGCCTGATTTTAAACCGTCTGAGAATCGTGGAAAATTGATTAAAGGACTCGTTGCGCCGACCTACGAGGTGAAGCAAGCAGGGCCGGTCTACGCCTGGGCCTACAAGGAACTTCAAGAATGTGAACGGCCGGATGTCTATGTGATCATCGGGACCGCCCATGCCGGGCTCGAGCATCTCTTCGCGGTGACCGACAAGGATTTTGAGACGCCGTTGGGAGTCGTGAAGGCCGACCGAATGATCTTGGATCGGTTGAAAGAACTTGTGCCGGAATATTTCGAAGAAGACATCGCCCATCAATCAGAACACGCCATTGAGTTTCAGTTGCCGTTTCTACAAACCACCGTCGGGAAGCCATTCACGATGGTTCCGGTCCTGTCGTCTTTCTCAGCGATGAGCTTGAATGATTCGACCGTTCGAACCTCGGTCGATCGGTTTTTGACTGCATTTCGAGACACGCTCCTCGTGTCGGGAAAGACTGTCTGTATCATCGGGGCAGGGGAGTTGGCTCATCTTGGGATGCGGTATGGAGACAGTGCGCCACCCACTGATTTTTCGTTTCACCGATCCATGCAGCATGATCTGGAGATGCTTAAGCATGTAGAAGAACTCCAGCCGGAACCGTTCGCCCAATACATTCAAAAGGAACAGGACCAGCGTCGCATTTCCGGCTTCTCACCTATCTATAGCCTGCTGCGACTGATCCACGCAGAAAAAGGGCAAGTGCTCCGCTACGACCGTGGCATCACGGATCAATACAACTCCACCGTCACATACGCCAGCATGGCGTTCTTCTGATCTCAAAGAAGACACGCAATTAGCGTGAGGAAGTTGCCAGTCGAAGCTCCGGCACCTTGATTCCAAACTGCACTTTTCCTGGAAACCGACGTAGGCGACCGCAGGCTCCGCCTGCCGCGACCAACTCCAAGCCTTTTCGCACGGTTGGAGTAACTCCCTCACCGCTTGCGGTCGTTGCAGGTATCAACAGATCAGCAGGGATATCTACGGTTAGTTTCCTGAGATGTGCACCCATGCCATGGTGGCACCGCTTCAGCTTAATTGATATTTAGCGAATCATATACCATCTATGACGCCGTTCGGCCACGCAATCTGAGTGAGGGGTTCTCCTGGTATTCGTGGTGACCGCTATAACCAGAGCCCAACTGTATCCAAACCGATTCAGATACTGAATCCTTTCAGATACGGGGCACACCGTGACCAACTAGGGATGTATCGTCTTGATACAGTAGGGCAGAATACGCACACCAACTTTCGTTCGAGCGACAGGAATAAATTCCAACGAAGTAGTGGGCTTAGACCGATAACTGGGAAATGTTTTGATTGCTGAGGAATCGTCAGAATCAATGTGCCGAGGATTCCACCTTAACGGAATGCTTCTTGCTAAACAACTGGTGAACATTGACGAAGCCGACCGACAAGAGTAGGTTTGCGATCCATTAGGAACGCAGTAGAGAAGAATCTCGACAATGTCTCCAGTCGATAAGCTCGGGTCGTAATGCAGGACCAGAGAATCCGCATAGCAATCCTTCATAGCAATCAGCTGCTTCGAGAGAGCTTACATTGCTGCCTCGAGCACGTGCCGTCATTCGCGATCCTGCAGACGGCGTCCAGGCTGGACGAGCTTGAAGCAGTCCTCGGTTCGGACAGGTCGGATCTGCTGGTCGTGGAGTTTGGTTTATTGAGTGAAGGGGGAGTCTATCGCCAGCGGATTTGCGCTCTATCGTCAGAAGTGAAGACATTGGTCATTGATGTATCGGACAATGAGGATGAGATCCTCTATTGCATTGAGAGGGTCGGGGCCTCCGGTTATCTACCGCACAATACATCAGTCGAAGAGTTGATAAGGAATATCAAGGCAATCATGCGCGGAGAAACGCTGTGCTCGCCAAGAATCGCGCACCTGTCCTTTCAGCGCATGTCACAGCGCGCGCGACGGGGCGAAGAGGCTTGGCGGGCCAATGGAACACATCTCACCCGACGTGAAACAGAGATCTTGCGGTTGGTAGAACATGGTTTGAGTAATAAGGAAATTGCCACTCGTCTCAAGATTGAAGTCTCAACGGTCAAAAACCACATGCATAACATCCTCGACAAACTGCAATTGCCCAGTCGCCATTCCGCGGTGAACCATCTCAAAGAGCAGGGTTTCTCCGTGCCTCGATCCTGAGCCTCTTTTCAGTCTTCAGCTGTACGAACCACCACTTCAGCTATGCGACGTGTTCGGCTTCAGGTCACGTCGTCAAGACTTGCTCAGGTCGGCAGAGATCTAGTGCTTAGTTGCATAAGTAATCGATAAGGCGTACCGTCTTGGGCAAGGAGGCCGACCATGTCCAAGACGTCGCACAGGTTGCAGTGTTCCGAGCCAGACCGGAAGACGCTGGAGGAGTGGG
>JAOUHJ010000122.1 GCA_029865225.1 Nitrospira sp. | reverse complement strand
GGCAGCTTCAGACCCGGCGGTTACCCGCCGCGCCTGTGCCGATAGGCTACTGCGCACGGAAGCGCAGGTTCGCTTACGGTGTTTCCTTTCGTATCGAACAATCATCAAAGCGACTTCACGTCGCACGGACCCGCAACCATCTGCAGGATTCGGACCTGCCGGCATCCCCATTATATGAAAGTAGAGCACAGGAATGACGACGAGGGTCAGCAGCGTGGACGCCCCGACCCCGAACAACAAGGAGACGGCCAACCCTTGGAAGATCGGGTCGAGAATAATGACAAACGCGCCCACCATTAACGCGGCGGCGGTCAGTAGGATGGGGCGGGTTCGTATGGCACCGGCATTGATCACTGCTTCTGATAACGACACTCCTGCTCGTTCTTGGAGTTGGATGAAGTCGACGAGGAGAATGGAGTTTCTTACGATGATGCCAGCGTGCACGAGTTCGCAATCTACATAACCTCGAACGCTGGAAGCCTGGTCACCTATGGTGAGCGATACGGTGCTGGCGAACGCATCTCATCCTGTTCGGCGGAATCCACGGTCAACGCCGAACTCAGCAAGCGCTTTGCCAAGCGCCAGAAGATGCAGTGGGCGCCAGTTCCCATCTCCTCTTGCAAACGCGAACGCTCGATGGGACACTGCGGCCGCAAGCTGAACGATGCTATCACGGTCTGGGTGGTGGCAATGTCACTGAACAAATGAGAGCCGCGGCGTGAAACCCCACACTTCCTTATGCTCGCGTCGACCGTAGCAGAGCCACCGCACCCAGTTCTCCGTCTTGCGTGAACCGCGAAGAGCGCCTACCAAAGCAACGCTGACTCCTTCATGAATAAGCAGTTGTGACGTGGCCATGTACGTACTGTGATTTTTCGGTTGCATATGCTGAATACCCCCAATAGGTTAATGCCCCGACCGGGATGCAGATAGCACATCATCGGGCAGAATCAGCTTTTCGCCTTCAGACAAACCGGAAATAACGTTTACCCGGCCATCGACCAAGGCTCTGCCGAGCCGAATAAAACGGCGGTTGAATTGTTTATTCTCCCATACCCAAACCACATCTAATTGGCCGACCTGCCGAATATACGCCTGTGGAATCGGCAATATCTGTTCCTCGCCTTGGGGAATGCGGATGCGGGCAAACAGACCCGGCAACATTTCAGGCCGGTGTTCAATTCGTGTTTTAATCAGCACACTGCGAGCGCCTGGGGTTGCAGACGGTACAATTTCTGTAATGGTCGCCGGCACCGCCGTATTGAGGGCGTCGATACGGGCTTCCAGCGTTTGGCCAATACTCAAACCCACCGCAACCGATTCGCGGACATACGCATCTATACGCAACGATTGCGGGTCATACACCGTCAGCAATTTCATACCCGGCGACACCACATCGCCGGGTTCTACAAAACGGTCGATCACGCGTGCGACAGAGCCGGCTTTGATCTGGCTGTAATCCTGAATATGCCTGGCTTCATTGACCAACTGTTGTGCAGCCGCATACTGAGATTTTAGGCTTTGGTAGTCGGCGGCCGCCTGTTCAAGCGCTGCCAGGGTTGCGCTTTCCTTGCTGTACAAGTTCCGGATGCGTTCATGGTGCAATTTTGCGTTCACTAAGCGGGCGTTAATCGCATTCAGATTTTCATTGGCCTGGGCGCTTCTGGCCTGCAACGTCTCTGCGTCAAGCGTGATGAGTAGTTGTCCTGGCTTAATGAGTTCTCCCGACCTGACATAAATGGCTTTAACACGCGACTGAATCTGTGCGGCAACATCGGTAGCTTGTTTGGACTGAATGCTGCCGGTTGCTTCTTCAAAAAGCGGTATTTGTTCTAGAGCGACCGTTAGCGTAGAGCTGGCATTCTGTTCGGATACTGCGTTGATACCGGGGGCAATTTTGTGTTCAAACGTCCCAGCCATCCACAGGATCATCACCAGCAGGATGAGCAGCGTAAGCAGTGACAACACCAAAGTTTTCATATTATCGGACAAACTCCTAGGGATTGTTCGCTGCGCTTCGCGCGTAAACCAAATAGTACGCTGTGGGAATCACAAAAAGAGTAAACAGCGTCGAGGCCAAAATCCCAAAAATGATGGCAATGGCCAAACCGCTGAAAACCGGGTCGAGTACGATAACGATATTACCGAGCAGCGTCGTGCCCGCGGTTAGCAGAATCGGGCGCATTCTTATGCGGCCAGCTTGCAGTAAGGCATCGCGCAAGGCCAGGCCTTCATTTTTAGCCTGGGTGATAAATTCAACCAGAATCAGCGAGTTTCTGACGACAATGCCTGCCAGTGCAATCATACCGATCATGGCGGTGGCGGTGAATAACACGGGATCGGGGCTGCCGCCGATAATGCGCTCGCCAAACTGGTTCAATAGCCAGAATCCGGGCATGATACCAATCGTAGTTAACGGGATTGAAGACATAATCAGCAGCGACAGAGTGGTCGAGTCCGTTTGTAAGCGCAGCACAAAAAAGATGCCGACCAGCGCGAAAGCAAAGGCCAGCCCCATATCGCGAAATACTTCCATCGTGATTTTCCATTCGCCTTCGCCACCCCAATCCAGTGTTACGCCGTCAGGGAGTGTCCACGGAATGCCGCTACCGGAATTCACAAAGCTGCGGCTATCCCAGTCGGGAGCTGAATGTACTGAGCCGTTAAGATCGGCACTGACATCCGCAATAACTTCCGCCGGGGTGCGGCCCTCCAGCTCGGCCATGACATAAACCACCGGCTTCAGGTCTTTATGATAAATGGAGAGATCGGCATCCGACTCAACGAAGTCGCCCAATTCGGCCAATAACATCAGCGCCGGTACGGACGTCATGCCAGGCATCCTCCCCTTTATGGGCAGGCCTAATTGCTGTTGGCTGCTACGGTGTTGCTCGGCCAAGCGCAAGCGGATCGGAATGGGCTGGATTTCGCGTTCCAGGTTTAGATAACCGGCAATCTGCCCCCGATTGGCAAGGCTTAATGTTTGGGCAACCGATTCAGTCGAAATACCCGCCAGCGCGGCCTTTTCTTTATCGACAGCAAAGCGCCAGCGCCTTTGCGTGCCTTCCACGCTGGTATCTATATCTACGACAAAGGCTTCTTGTGCCAGCCGTTCCATCACCAAAGTGGCGGCTTGGCGCTGCGCGGCGTAATCGGTGAGGGTATCGCCGTAGATTTCGGCAACCAGCGTGCTGATGACCGGAGGACCGGGTGGCACTTCAACGACTTTGATGGAAATGCCATCGGAATTTAACGGGGCCAGCAGCGCACGAAGCCGCAGTAACACCTGATGCGATTGATGTTCGCGTTGTGCTTTGGGCACCAGCGTGAGGCGAATATCAGCCAGATGGGGGGCGATACGGTAGTCGTACTGCCGCACCAGGCCATTAAAATCGATGGGTGACGGTGCGCCAATATACGTGGCTATAGCCTGAATTTCTGGCAGGCGAGCTGCCAGCGTAGCGGTTTGCCGGGTAATGGCCGCCGTGTGTTCCAAGGTGCTGGATTCTGGCATATCAATGACAATCTGCATTTCGTCTTTATTGTCGTACGGAAGCAGTTTCAGTGGGACCAGGCGCAATACCGGCAATAGCGCTGTGACCATGAACAACACCAGCATTACAATGATAAGACACCAGGCCGTTTTTCGACTGGCAATACAAGGAGTCACCAGGCGCTCGTATAAACCGGGTGTTGAGGCGGTGGTTGCGGTGGTTATTGTCGTCGCTTCAAAGTCTGTATTGAGTGCCTTGCTGGCAAGCCAGGGTGTGACGGTAAAAGCCACCATCGTCGATAGCATAACAGCAACCGGCACGTTGAATGCCATGGGCGCCATGTAAGGCCCCATCATGCCGGTAATAAAAGCCAGCGGTATGAAGGCGAGAATGATGGTCAAAGTAGACATCAATAACGCCGGACGGATCTCTGCCATTGCAGCAATGATGCGTTCTTGCGTAGTACCGATGCCCAGACGCAGATAACGTTCGATATTGTCGATACCGGTGATCGGATCATCCACCAGCAAGCCCAGCGCCAGAATCAACGCAAACAGCGTGACGCGGTTGATGGTATAGCCGAAAAACATATCCAGCGCCAACGCAGCGCCATAACAGATGGGAATGGCCAAGCCCACCACCAGCGCCGGCCGCCAGCCGAGAAAAATGCCGATAAATAAAACCACCGTAATGATGGCAAAACCTAAGCTGCTGGTTAAGTTGTTTACTTTGTCGTCGGCAGTTTGGCCATAATCGCGTAAAACTTCCAGATGTACTTCCGGCGGTAATAATTCCTTCTTTAACGTCTCCAAGCGGTGATGTACATTTTCGGCAACGGCCACGGCGTTGGTGCCACGCTTTTTGGCAACGGCCACGGTAACCATCGGATAGTCATCGTTATATTGGCTCGCCAGCGGGTGGCCTGCGGCAAAACGCAGCCAACTGTAATTATCCGCCTCTTCAGGGCCATCGCTAACTTCGGCAATATCCTGTAGATAAACCGGCAGCCCATCCACCAGATTGACCACTAGTGTTTTTAATTGCGCGGTGGAGGTAGTGAATTCGCCCGCTTCCAGTTGTATGGATTGGTTATTCATTGCCATACTGCCGGCTTTGTGTAATTGATTAGCCGTTTGGATCGCTTGCAAGGCTTCCAGCGCCGTGGTTTGCCTTGCCGCCATGCTTTGCGCATTCAACAGCACTTTCATTGTCCGTGTTCGCCCGCCGACAACGCCAACTTGGCTGGTATCGCTAATTTGTTGCAAATTTATGCTGATTTGGTCAGCAAACCTGCGCAATTCAATATCGCTGTAACGTTCAGGCTGACTACTCCACAACCCTACCGTCACAATCGGCACATCATCCACTTCAATAGGAACAACTTGCCACTGCGATACCACGGCAGGAATTTTGTCCTGATTGGAATAGAGTTTGCTGTAGACATCCAGCAAGGCATCTTCACGATCTTCACCGACAAAAAAGCGCAAGGTGACGATGGTGCGGCCATTGAGCGTTCGAGAATACACATGCTCTATCCCAGATATTTGGTTGAGCAATTTTTCCAATGGTCGGGTTACCTGATTTTCGACTTGTTTTGCCGAGAGCCCCGGTGCCGATACCAGCACATTGGCCATGGGCACCACAATCTGCGGCTCCTCTTCTCTTGGGGTAAACAGTAAGGCGATAGCGCCTAATGCCAGAGACAAGGCAAAAAAGAAAACCGGCAATCCGCCCTTGAGTGAATACATCACTAAGCGGTCGAAGAGATTGTTCTCGGATGATGGAGGCAAGGCAATCAAGGTCTTAGTAATTCCTTATTTAATAAATGGGTAGTTTCAGGCTTCACGCGCAACGGGTGGATGATGGGGCAATTGCGCATAGACTTCCAGCGGCGTGGCAAAATTCAGGCATTTTAATGGGCACGCGTTCAGCCGATGGGCAATGGCGTTCAACTCTTCGCTGCGTACACCTCGACAAGTCCGTACTCTTCGGCAGGTATTAGCGCAGCAACCCATTGGCGTCACGTTGCCACGGACTGTACGGATCGGCCAAGAAGATCTGGACCGCAAGTCGTTGAGCCAGGCGCTGATGCTCGACCATCTGTTCTTATACGGCCTCCTTTAGTGCCGCTTGCTCTTCTGCTCTCAATCCGGGGAACGAGCGAACGAAGGTTTTCCCACAGTTCGTTGTTCAGGACCTGTACGCGGGTCTGCACTGTACGGCTTTCTTCAATTTGTTCTTGTTCGTCGGGTTCTCCTCCAGCAGTTCCAGGTTGTCATCCAGGTCATCGATCCGTTGTAGGGCGTGCAAGACATTGCCGTGCCACAGATTCCATGTGACGCGCTTTCCAGGTGCTTCTCCAGGTCGGCCAACACGGCTGCGGTGTTGAGGCATGTGTCGCCGGCCTTCAGTTCCGTTGTCATTCCCTTCACCATCTGTCCCATCACCGTCACGCGCATGGTGATGTGGAACTAGTCGATCGGGTTCTCGGATTCTGGGCCGAGACAGTGCTGCAGATCGCGCACGGTGTAGCCGCCGTCCAGACCGACCGTCAAAGGCGGCCCTGGCAGGTGGAATTTCCTGAACAGGGTTCGATACGCGTTGGGATGTTGTCCTTTCCAAGTCCGGTGCGCACCGCAGTCCAGGCAGGTCTTGAAGTGATCAGATAATCCGCGATCTGCTCAGTGACCACGACCTTCTGCATGCCGTGCAGTAACGCTTTCGCCTCTGCGAGTGTCAAGCCGAATTCCTCCGGCCGTAGCGGACCGCGCGCCGTCCTCGACCCGGAGAGCATAAGAAAGTGTGGAGTTTCACGCCGCGGCTCTCCTTGCACGTAGTAGGGATTGTGATCGAACAGACCTTTCGAGTCACAATCATGGCCCGCAGGGCCTGCTCACTGTCGAATGCACCGTCGAGATTAAGGGGAATCGTCATGACTACCTCACCTCCACTTGCCCTCCTCAACAGCGCTCTTTCACACGTATTCGTGTTATTCTTGTACCCCGAGCTTGCGCAACAGTACCATCATAGGGCACCAGCCCGTAAAGGCCGATTGGATGAGGTTCACTGCCACGAAGGCTGCGAAATAGTTCCAATACGGATGGACCGTTGCGCCCAGTATGACGGCAACAAGCACGAATACACCGGCGATTAATCGGAGCTGTTCATTAAGTTTCACGGTTGTTCCCTCCTTTGCTTCTTCCTCATGAGAGACTGACCCAGCGCAAAGGATTCACAGAGACCCCGAAGCGAGTCTCTGCCAGCTGACAAACCCTCCGGTTAGGTTACGAACAGCGGTCACGCCCTCTTGACGCAGCACTTGCTCAGCGAAATAGCCTCGTTGACCGACCAGGCAGTACGTGACTACAGGGCGATCCATCGGCACCTCCCTCACCCTGCTACGCAATTCCGGCAATGGAATGTTGATGGAGCCAGGAATATGTTCCTCGTCGAACTCGCTGGAACTTCGCACGTCCACGACCATCGGTGGAGTTACCGTCTCCAATGCAGCTCGCAACTCGGCTGGAGTAATCGGCATTGTCCCGCCCCGCACCACATTGGCCCCCTGAAATCCTGCGATGTTAATGGCATCCTTTGCACTACCATATTGGGGGGAGTAGCAGAGCTCGGCTTGCTCCAGATCAAACACGGTCGCTCCCATTTGAATCGCCATGGCAAGTACGTCGATCCGCTTGTCCACCGCCTCTTCGCCCACAGCTTGGGCACCGAGGATCCGCCCTGAAGCCGTTTCGAAGATCAGCTTGATCGTCAGCCTCTTCGCTCCAGGGTAATAATGAGCATGGTGATAGGGATGAACGTAGATCACCTCGTAATCGCGATGCCGCTCCTTCCCGGCCCGCTGGAGCGCCTTCTCGGACTTCCCGGTGATGGCGGCAGTCAAGTCAAAGACTCGCACGATCGCGCTTCCCTGACTCCCTCGGTAAGACGGAACAGAGTCGCCCCTTCCCTGTGCCCTGGCTATGATGTGGTCCGCTGCCAACCGGCCCTGGCGATTCGCAGGACCGGCCAGTGGAATGTGAGTTGATCCTCCCAGTATTGGATCCGGCACCTCAATGACATCGCCGACCGCATAAATGTGTGGGTCATTGGTTTGCAGGTGCTCGTTGACCTTGACCGCACCGCGATCGTTGGTTTTGAGACCAGCGGTTTGAGCCAATAGGTTTTCCGGCTGCACCCCGATGGCCAGGACGACCACATCGCCTTCCAGGACTCGACCGTCGGTCAGAATCGCTCGCACACCCTGACCGTTACCGTCCGGTTCCAGATCAACAACCGCGTCGCTAAGGTACAGGGCAATACCCCGCTCGACCAACACCTGCTCAAGCGGCACAACCATTTCCGCGTCGAATGGGGGTAACACTTGTGGATTCTTCTCGACCAGCGTGGTGGTTACACCTCGGTGGACGAGTTGTTCGGCGACTTCCATCCCGATAAACCCGCCCCCTAGGACAATTGCTTTCTGAACGCCACCATCCACAATTCCCTTGAGCTGATCCACATCCTCCAGGTTACGGAGGCTTACGACGCGCGGATGTTTCAACCCGACCTTGGCCAGCAGATTGGTGGGCCGAAGCGGAGCAGCTCCCGTTGAAAGAATCAAAAAGTCAAACGGCTCACGATACCTTTTATCCGTCGTGAGCTCGTGCACCTCGACCTCTTTCGCCGCCCGATCAATCGCGAGCACCTCGGTCTTGGTCCGAACGTCGAGAGCGAGCGATCCCTTCAGGGTCTCTGGATCGGCCACCAGGAGGTCATCGCGATCAGATATTTCACCGCCCATGTAGTACGGGAGGCCACAGTTGGCAAAACTGGCGTGTGAGCCACGCTCGAACACGACGATGTGGGCCGACTCATCCAGTCGCCGCGCTCTGGCCGCGGCGCTGGCTCCGCCTGCAACTCCGCCCACAATGACGAGGCGGAGCGGTCGAGTTGAGCTCATGAATCTGAATCCCCCTAGAGAGCCTTCTCGCGCTTGGTGATCCCCATGCCGTGGAGAATCGCTTTTTCGAAGAACGGCTCGCTCACGCCTTTCTTCATTTTTATCAGAAAATACTTCTCAAGGGCGATCTTCGCAAGATGCACCCATTTGCCCTTCCTGGCCCACGTGACGTTGCGTGGAGCCATTTGCGGCAGCGCCACGAAGGCCATCCCCGTATCTCCCATATCGGCGAGACAGATGGCGTTCCAGGTGGCGGTCTCCTTCTTTGGATTGTTCTCGATATCTGCTTTGATATTGTGAACGGCTGCCGACACCATGGATTCGATCATGTACCCGGTCTTCGGTGCGCCGGTTGGGACCGGTGTCTGTTCGACCGGTGGAATGGCGACACACACACCGACCGCATAGATGTTCTTATACCGTGGATTCGCCTGATATGCATCGATGTTGACGAAACCTTTTGGATTGCACAGACCGGCGGTTCCTGCCACCGCGTCGACTCCGGCGAACGGTGGAATCATCATCGAGTAGCGGAAGGAGATCTCCTGGCCATCCTCCAACAGCATCTTCCCAGGCTGAACTTCCTTGATCGACGCATTGTGGAGCGGCTTGATTGAATGCTCGGCGAACTCGTCTTCCATCAGCCGACGTGATTTCCCGACTCCGGCGAGCCCCATGTGGCCAATATACGGTTCCGGTGTCACAAAATAAATCGGCACCTTTTTCCGAAGCTTCTTCTTCCTCAAGTCGGTATCCAAGATGAAGGCCATTTCGTAAGCTGGACCGAAACAGGAGGCACCTTGCGCGGCACCGATCACGATCGGGCCTGGGTCCTTCAAGAAACTCTGGTACGCGCCCCAGGCCTGTTCAGCGTGATCCACGTTGCAGACCGACTGCGTATACCCGCTCGGACCGAGGCCTGGCACAGCGGAAAAATTGAGCTTCGGCCCCGTGGCGATGATGAGATAGTCGTACGGCACCTCCCCTTTCGCCGTGACGACGCGGTTTTGTTCCGGTTCGATTCGATCCGCCGTGGCATGAACGAATTCGATCCCTTTCTTGACCAACACCGGACCCAAATCAAAACTAATGTCCTTGCGCGTGCGCCAGCCGACCGCGACCCAGGGATTGGACGGCACGAAGTGGAACGAGCCCACATTTGAAATGACAGTTACTGTATGTTTCTTGTCCAACAGTGCCCGTGCTTCATAGGCGGCCGGCAAGCCGCCGATCGATGCGCCGATGATGACGATCCGTGCCATCGTTCACCTCCCATGCCAAGTGCTGAGTCAAACCGCCAACTCAGCACTCAACGCTCAACACTCTGAATCCCCCTCTCATCGGCCACGGGCTGCACCACCCCGCTCAGGCCGCTCTGGTCTTTCGGGACGTTCTATCTGCATATGTTCCCTCACCCGTTCACGTTCACGCGTCCGTTCCTGCTCTTTGAGCTGCTCTTTGTCTTTCAGCTGATCTTTGGTCTGCAGTTTGTCCTGATCTTTGAGTTGCTGTTGCGTCTTGAGTTGATCACGGTCCCGATCACGATCTTGCGCCGACGCAACTGCCGCAAAACTGCCCGGCAACAGCATGGCTGCTGCGATAGCCGCACATATGATGACTTGAGACTTCATGAAGACCTCCTCGGTACGTTACCGGAGCGACATTGCTCTCGGTGGTGGCGGATTTCCCGCCGTTCCGGCTTTGTGCCATCCGGCCATGACAGGTGATCTCAGTTGTGTGGGAGTCTCGACATCGGAAATGGATTCGCTTCTGTTCCCATCTCCTCTCCATTACTGATTGCCGACTTCTGAATACCGGCAGCCTTTAGTTCGCGCTAAATCTGTACATGTCGTGACAGGCCGTGCAGCGGGCCGTCATGCTCGACAATCGTTGTAAGAGTTGTTGCGGTGTCTCATTCTGTCCAATCGCATCAGCCAGCGCGTCCATATCCTTGTGGATCGACATGCCCAGCTGTTTAAAGGGGAGCGGCAGCTTGGCCATCATCGCCGGCTCCACGTCTGCAGCCATATTCATCCCAGCCCCTCGGGCTGCTGCTT